>NZ_JBDJAW010000011.1 GCF_039649665.1 Microbispora sp. ZYX-F-249
GCGACGACGCCATCGGCCTGCACATCCCCGAGACGGGGCCGTTGACCCCGGAGGCGGTCGAGGCTTCGCTCGACGAGGCCCGCACCTTCTTTCCCCGCCACTTTCCCGGCGAGCGCTACACGTCGTTCTCCTGCGGCTCGTGGCTGCTCGACCCTCAGCTGCAGGAGTACCTGCCCGAGGACTCCAACATCGTCCGCTTCCAGCGGAGGTTCGAGCTGGAGCCCTACGAGGAGCCGGAAGGGATCGACGCCGACGTCGAAGTGCTGCGGTTCGTGTTCCGCAGCCTGACCACGCCGCTCGACCAGCTGCCGCGCCGCACCGTGCTGCAGCGTGCGGTCATCGACCACCTGAAGGCCGGTCGCCACTGGCGCTGGCACCGCGGCCACTTCCCGATCTAGCCACGCTCTCAGGTCCGGCTAGGCGGATAACCTCCGAATCCTGCCCGGCGTGCCGGGCCGGGCCGATCGTCCTGCCTCGCACAGGTTGCCCGCTCCGCAGGAAGCGGAACGGCCCGGCGGAGCAATGGGGTCAGTCCGGCCAGGTCGCCTCCGAGCAGACGACCCGGGCGGCCTCGTGGGGTTCGGCGTCGCGGACCAGCCAGCACCTGCCATCCCGGCCCAGCAGGGTCACGATGCCCGAGGCGAGAACACGGCGGCCGTGGGCGTCGCGCAGGTGCACGATCCTGCCGATCAGAAGGTTGCCGTCCTCCGGATCTCCGTCGGGGGTCTCCCTCTCCCAGCGCCACATCCGGTAGGTGCCGCCCGTTCCCTTGTCCCGGAGGTCATGCTCCTCATGGGGAATCCGGAAGGTGCCCACGTCATCGGGGTTCAACCCGGAGGAGACCGGATCCCCGTCGACCAGTCCCGGCAGCAGCATGGCCATCAGATGCGTGCCGCTTCCCGGGAGCCGGTACATCTCCGGTCGCATGGCCGCCCACTGCCCGGCCGTCGTCACGGGGACGGGCACCCGGCATGGCTCCTGCGGTGGCGCGGATCCGATCGGTGCCCTCGGGTTCATGTGGACGAGAGGGTCGAAGACATCGCGGATCGGCCAGAACCGGAACAACCACCGGGTGACGTCCGGCACGTTCACGTGCGCGGTCAGGCCGTACTCGAAAAAGGGAGGGCCGATCAGGAAGTCACGGCCGCTGTCGTCCATCACGCCCATCTGGATCACTCCGGTCACCGCGGTGAAGGTGTGCTGGTCTACCGGCCTCCACGAGGACCCCGGGGCAGGTGGTTCGGCGTCCCATGCCTCCAGCCGCAGGGTGGCGGTGTAGTGAAGGGCCTCCGACTCGCCGTCGCGAAACTCGGGGCAGTCGGTGCCGCCGTAGACACAGAGCCCGCCGTACTGCACGTAGAGCTCCTCGTCGAGATGCCGGATCATGCGGGCCACTGGTGTCCTTCGGATCGTCGCGATTACCGGAGACAGCATGTCGTACGGCACCGACAGAACCGCGATCACACAGGCGGTCCCCGTCACGTCGATCGGCAGGAGCGCGCTCCGTTCCTACGAGTGAGCACGACCATGTCTCGACGGCGGCGAGGCGCTAGGAGGCAAGAGCGGCGTCGGCGAGGACGTGAGCCGTGCGGCGGCCGGCTTCGATCGCATGCCGCACGCGAGCAGGCGTGCAGCGCCCCCGCTCGGGGTCGTACTCGGTCATCACGACGCCGGCGTGATCCGTATCCGCTTCGACCAGAGTCGTCCGCCAGCCACGCTGCCGCAGGGCGTCGGCGAACCGGCGGGACTGCTCGACGTCCACGATGGCGTCCCGTGTTCCGTGGACCAGCCAGAACGGAACGGGCTCGATCTGCGTCGCCGCGACATCGTCGAGGGGGACGCGGCCCGTCGAAGGCGCGGGAGCATCGAACCCGGAGGCGATCGCGACCACTCCGGAAGGCCTCCAGCGCTCGGGGCCGGCGCCGTCGAGGCCGACGCCCGCGGCGGCCTTCCCTCCGAGGGACCACCCTGCCAGGACGATTCGTGCGGCGTCACCACCGAAGGCACCTGCGTTGCCACGGACGAAGACGATCGACTCCCACAAGTGGGCTCGCCCACCGTCCGGCGCGTCGGATCGCCAGTCGGGGACGAACACCACGACGCCCCGCTCCGCGACCGCGCGTGCCAGCGGTTCGAGGACGTCCCGCTCGTCGGGTCCCCTGCCATGCCAGAGCAGCACGGCCGGCCGCGACGTGGAACCGTCACACCGGTAGACGTCGAGGCCCTTGCCGCTCGGCCCGTAGACGACGCCGCGTTCCACCCGTCCATCCGCCACCGTTACCCCCTGAGTCATGTCTCGCGTATGCACGTCCGCCCTCGGACACGTCAGTACGGGTCGGGTCACCGTCGCCGGCTGTGCCCGCGGCCGGTGGTGGGCCCACGCGTACGTGGCGGGCCGGGAGAGGAGCGCGTGGCGGCTCCCGGTGCCCGGCGACGGTCACGGCAACCTCGAGGACCCGCGCGGTTTCCGTCGGAAGTTCACCGTAATACCCCGGATGGGGCAGGGGACCCGCTCCGGCCGAGCACGTGCGATCGCAACCAATGCGCCTCAATGATCTGGAAGGCATTCGCCGACCGGCGTAAAGGGCTGGTCGCCGCCGGGAAACGGCCCGACAAGACCCTTGAGCTAGGTGTGTTTTCTGGTGCGGAAAGCGGTTGTTTGCGCATTGCTGGGTGACTGTGCCTTTTGTTACCTCTAGCGTGAGAATCAGGGTCTGGATCCAAGGTTCGATGGATCGATTCGCGCTCCGTGTATCGGGATTCCCGATGACAGTCACGGAGTCGACGGAGTGATACTCATGCTCAAGGAAGCACTGGCTGCTGGCGCGATCACAGCGTCGGCCCTCATCGTCCCGGCGACGATGCAGACGCAGCCGGTCAATGCCGCCGGCAACACCACGCAAATCACGCAGAGTCCGACACAGCCCTGCCCGGGTGGTAGATGCCGGGGCCGGGAGCGCCACCGGCAGTACGGCCAGTATGGCCCTCAGCGCGGACGCGAACGCGGGCGCATGGAAGAGCGCGGACGTGAACGCGGGCGCATGGAAGAACGCGGACGCGAACGCGGACGATTCGAGGAACGCGGACGTGAACGCGGGCGCATGGAAGAACGCGGACGCGAACGCGGACGATTCGAAGAGCGCGGACGTGAACGCGGGCGCATGGAAGAACGCGGACGCGAACGCGGACGATTCGAGGAACGCGGACGTGGATTCGAAGAGCGCGGCCGTGAACGCGGACGAATCGAGGAACGCGGACGCTGACCGTGGTAGCGGCATCAGCACGCGGGGAGAGTGAGGCAGCAAGAGCAGCAAGGACCGGATGACCGTACATCGAACCTGCTGGACCCGCCTGCCCCACGAGGTAGCAGCCTCGCGGGGCTCTCCCCTTTCCGCCGAAGCCGGCCCGGCCTGCTCGTCCGCGACTCCGCGGTCGCTTTCACGGGTGCGTCTCAAATGACGGCGATGACGTCCTGCGATAGACGGACACATGCGAACGCGACTCGGCGGTGAATTCGGTTCCCGTCCAGTCCGCATGCCTGGACTCCAACTCGAACCCGGCAAGCTGGGCCATGAGGTCGAGTTCGGCCGGCCAGATGTAACGGTGAGGGCTGCGGGACAGCCGGGCCTGCCCGCTCTCGTCGAAGTGGAAATGGTGCGACACGACGTGTTGCCGCAGCACGTCGTACGTGTCGAGGCCGATGTAGCCCGGTTCGTTGTGCCACACCACGGCCTGCTGTCCCGGCGGGAGCTTGCGCAGCTCGGGCACCCAGAGCTCGATCACGAAGCGACCCCCGGGTGTCAGGTGCCGGGCGGCGTTACGGAAGCACGCCACCTGCTCGGCCTGCGTGAGCAGGTTGGAGATGGTGTTGTAGACGAGGTAGACGAGCGTGTACTCCCCCGGGGCGACGGCGGTCGCCATGTCCCCGGCGACGACCGGAATCGTCGCCTCGTCCACCTTCGTACGCAATTGATCGATCATCGGGCGTGACAGCTCGATGCCGGTGACGGGCACTCCACGCTCGGCGAGCGGTACGGCCATGCGACCGGTTCCGATGGCGAACTCCAGGGCCCGTCCGCCGCCCGCGAGTTCGGCGAGGCGATCGACGGCCGGCCCGAGGACCTCGGGCGCGAACATCCCGGTGCCCGGCGTGTCATAGTGCCGAGCGGTGTCGGCGTCCCAGATCTCCTCCTGTCGCATGCCTCAACGATCACCCCCCGGGTGCGGGCGTGTCCAAGGATTTTCCGGCACACGAAGTTCGACCATCTGGTTGTGGGTCCGCGATGGCGGCCACTAACGTCGGCCATGTGGTTGAAGATCGTCCGGCGTAGGACGAGATGGTCCACGCCCTGCTCACGACGCGCGGCGCATCATGCTGCGCCGGCTCGGCCACCGGCGAAGGGCCTGGCCCTATCACGAGCGCCGTCGACCGGCTGCGCTTCTGCGGCGGTTCCGGGATGACCGCATGCCCCCGGTGCGGCAGGCCCTCGGCCGTCCACCCCCCACCATCGAGGAGGCGTCATGACCGCTGAGTCCGCGACCTGCCCCGCCGTACGGCGCGAGCGGACGTCGGCCGCACCCCCGCGTACCGTCCACCGCGATCGGATCGACCGGCTCATCGTGGCGGTGACGCGGTGACGGCCGACCTGAAGCCCGCGGCGGACAGGCTCGCGGCGATCATCCGCAGCGTGTCCGACGACCAGCTCACCGGGCCGACACCGTGCGAGGGCGTCACGGTCGGCGAACTGCTCGATCACATCGACAGCCTCTCCGTCGCCTTCGCCGCGGCCGCGCGGAAGATCCCGCCGCAAGGAGGCGCCCGTCCCCCGGTGCCGGACGCGTCCAGGCTGGGCGAGGACTGGCGCGACCGCATCCCGGCCCGCCTCGCGGAGCTGGTCGAGGCGTGGCGGGATCCGGCCGCGTGGACCGGCACGGCCGAGATAGGCGGCGGCGTGCTGCCGGCCGAGGTCGCCGGGACGGCCGCACTCGACGAGATCCTCGTCCACGGCTGGGACCTCGCCGTCGCCACCGGTGCCGCCTACCCCGCCGACGACCCCGCCCTCGCCGAGGCCGTGGATCGCGTGCACCAGTGGGTCGGCGCCGTCGTCGCCGAGCAGCCGCAGGGGAGCCCCGGCCTGTTCGGACCGCCGGTGCCGGTGCCCGGCGACGCTTCGCCGCTGGACCGGCTGCTCGGGCTCACCGGCCGCGACCCCGCGTGGCAGCCTCGGTGAGACACGTCCGCTGAATCCGCTTCCGGGCGCCCGCCTGAATCCGCTTCCGGGCGCCCGCCGCGCGGGGCACGCGGTGGGCGCCCGGCGGGCCCGGGCGGAACACCCCGGCGGGGCCGGCGACCCGAGCGTCACGACATCAGATCTGCCGGTCGCGGCCCGCGAAGAACCCGGCGGCGATCTGCGGCAGCATGAGACACACCACGAAGGCCAGCGGCGCCCGCCAGCCGCCGGTGTGCTGGTAGAGCGCCCCGACCAGGATGGGGCCGGGAATCGACAGCAGGTAGCCGACGCTCTGCGCGAAGGCGGACAACCGGATCACCGTCGCGCCGTCCCGGCCGCGCATCGCGATCATCGTGAGAGCCAGTGGAAAGGAGCAGTTGGCCACGCCCAGCAGCACCGCCCACAGCCAGGGCGCGGCGGCGGGGGCGGCCCACAGTCCGGCGTACCCGGCCAGACCGAACGCGCCGAGCAGGACGGCGACACCCCGCTGGTCCCGCAGCCGTCCGGCGACGGCGGCCAGTACGAAGGACAGCGGCACGCCGAGCACCGAGGTGAGGGCGAACAGCAGGCCGGCGGTCTCCGCGGACAGCCCGGAGTCACGGAAGATCTGGGGCAGCCAGCCCATGATGACGTAGGCGGAGGTGGCCTGCAGGCCGAAATACACGGCGAGCGCCCAGGCCACGGGATTGCGGGCGACCCGTACGTCCGCCCCGGCCTTCGCGGCGGCGTCCTCGCTCCCCGGCTGCGCGACCGGCTGCCGCCGGCCGTCACGGGCGAGGGCGAGCCAGGGCGGCACGGCGACGGCGGCGAGGACGGCCCAGGCGCCGAGACCGGCACGCCAGTCACCGCCGAACGCGCCGGCGAGCGGGACGGTGACGGCCGCGGCGGTCGAAGCGCCGAGGTTGAGAGCCATGGAATACAGGCCGGTCATCATGCCGACCCTGGCCGGGAAGCGCTGCTTCACCACGACCGGCAGCAGCACGTTGGCGACCGCGATCCCGGCCAGTGCGAGCCCGCTCAGGGTGAGGAAGACAGGCGTGTTCGCGACGAGCGGGCGCAGCGCGAGCCCGGCCGTCACCGCCGCCATCCCGGCGAGGACGACGCCGTCCGGTCCGTGCCGGCGGGCCAGGCGGGGGGCGGCCGAACCGACCAGCGCGAAGCACACGGCCGGCACGGACGTGAGCAGTCCGGCGAGGGTGGCGCTCATCCCGAGGGCGGCGCGGGCCTCTTCGAGCACGGGCCCGAGACTGGTGACGGCGGGCCGGAGGTTGAGCGCGGCCAGCACCAGGGCGGCGACCGCCAGACGTTGTGTCCACGCGGTGGACCGGGTATGCCCCCGCGACTTCGTCCTCACAACCACCGGGTCATCCTAGGATGATCCGCTTATTCCACCTGAACCGGGTCGTCCCAGAAGTCGCGACTCGTTCCACGCCGGCGCCTCATCCGGCACATCGTCCCAAATGGGGACTTGACACCACTTTTGTGACCGAAAAAACTCGCTTCACAGCACGACACCCCCCGGACTGCGGCCCGTGAGCGCTCACCGCGCCGCGAAGGAGACAGAATGAGGCGACTGTTCGCCGTACTCGCGCTGGTCGCGGGCTTCCTGGTGGCGCCCGCGGGTGCCGACGCCACCGTCGCGAACGTGGCCCCCTCGGCCACCGCCTCCGCCTCCTACACCTCTCCCTGGGAGAGTGTGGCCGCGATCAACGACGGCATCGACCCCGATCGGTCCGGCGACACGCGGAACCGCCGCTGGGGCACCTGGCCCAACGCCGGGGCGCAGTGGGCCCTGCTGACCTGGCCGTCCGCCCAGACGATCTCCTCGGTGCAGGTCTACTTCTTCGACGACGGAGGCGGCGTACGGCTGCCGGCCTCGTGGCGGCTCCAGCGCTGGGACGGCGGCGCCTACGTGGACATCCCCGCCACCTATGCCACCGCGGCCGACACCTACAACACCGTCACGTTCCCCGCCGTCACCACCACCCGCCTGCGCGTCGTCCTGCACAGCGGCCAGGCCTCGGTCGGCCTGCTGGAGATCAGGGCGCTCGCCGACACCGCCGACCGGCAGAGCGGCTGGAGCCCGCCCGCCACCCTGGCCGCGCCGCTCGACGAGGTCTGGCGGCACGCCGAGTCCACGAGCACCGACCCGTACGGCTTCCGCAACTACGGCTGGGACCAGATCATCGCCAACGGCGGCAGCGTCAACTACTGCGTCCGCTGGGACTCCACCGCCCCGGTGTCGGCGGAGCTGCGCGACCGCATCCACGCCGCGCTGGCCCGTTCGTTCAAGAAGTGGATGGACGTCATGGCCGGTCACAACGGCTGGCCGTACGCCGAGGTGCCCGTGAAGGTGGTCGGCTGGGCCGTACGCGACCGGGCCCTCCTGCAGTGGAGCGACGACTCGGTGGACGTGTACGTCGGCGACATGCGCGAGGACGCGCCGCAGTGCGCCGAGCCGTGCGCCCGCCTGTTCAACCAGTCGGGCGCCTATCCCGACTGCCCCGGCGGCGCCTCCCACCACTACGACATGTCGCTGTGGCTCACCGAGGGCATGCAGGGCGGCATGGGAGGCGACTGGGGGCAGCGCGTCGGCAGCGAATACCTGGTCGACAACCTCGCGAGCGACGACATCCACATCCTCCTGCACGAGATCGGGCACGGTTTCGGCCTGAACGACTTCTACGACTGGACCCCGTCCGGTCAGTGCTGCTTCCTCATGAAGGCGGGCTCGGCCACCTCGATCACCGAATTCGACGCGTGGATGCTGCGCGACGTCTGGCGGCATCTGAAGGGCCGCTACGGCTACTGACGCACGCACCCGGCCCGCCGGAATTCGACATTTGTCGGAAGCATCAACGATCAAGACAGAACGGACGTCCGAAGACATTCCGCGCGACCTAGCCCTAGCATCGCCGCCGCGGGCCGATTCCCCCGGCCCGAGTTCCCCCCGATCGTTTGGAGAGTCCGCTGATGTCCTCATCGCGCCGGGTGACGCCCGGTCTTGTCCCGCCGGTCACGTCACGCCGTACGGGAACCGCACGCCGGGGCGCGGCGGCGCTGGGGCTCGCCGTCGCCACGACCGTCACGGGGGTCGCCGTGAACACGGCCTCCGCGGGCGCGGCCGTCCCCGCCGCGCCGGTGTTCCAGGACGGCATGGCCCAGCCGGTGTTCTCGGCGAACCGCAATGACTGGATCCGCGAGGAGGTGTGGGTCGAGACCCCGGTCGACAGCGACGGCGACGGACGGCGCGACCGGGTGCACGCCGAGGTCACCCGCCTGCGGGAGACCGAGACGGCCGGCCTGAAGTCGCCCGTGGTCTACGAGGTCAGCCCCTACTACGCCGGCGGCAACCCCATCACCAACCACGATGTGGACCACGAACTCCACGAGGCGCTGCGCCCGGGCAAGGGCTGGCAGAACCGCGGCGGCAGGCTGCTCGACCCGGCGGACGACGAACGCCGGGCCGCGGCGGCCGCGGACGACGCCGGCGGCGCGGACGCGGCGGCCGCGGACGCGCAGAGCGGCCCGCAGCCGGTCATCAGCACCAGCCACGAATCCAATTGGCTGCCGCGCGGCTTCGCGGTGGTCCACGCCGAGTCGCTGGGCAGCGGCGGGTCCGACGGCTGCCCGACCACCGGCGGGCGCAACGAGACCATCGGCGCCCGGTCGGTCGTCGACTGGCTGAACGGCCGCGCGAAGGCGTACGACGCCTCCGGACGGGAGGTCGGGGCGACCTGGACGACCGGCAAGGTCGGCATGATCGGCACCTCGTACAACGGCACCCTGCCCAACGCGGTCGCGAGCACCGGGGTCGAGGGCCTGGAAGCCGTCGTGCCGATCTCGGCGATCTCCAGCTGGTACGACTACTACCGCGCGAACGGCGCCGTCGTGGCCCCCGGCGGCTACCAGGGCGAGGACACCGACGTGCTCGCGGAGTACGTCTACACCCGCGCGGACAAGCAGGTCTGCCGGAGCGTCATCGAGGAGCTCGCGAAGGCGCAGGACCGCGTCACCGGCGACTACAACGCCTTCTGGGACGAGCGGAACTACATGAACGACGTCGGGAACGTCCACGCGGCGGTGCTGGTCGCACACGGCCTCAACGACTGGAACGTCAAGACCAAGCACGCCGCGCAGTGGTACGAGGCGCTCACGGCGCGCGGGGTGCCGCACAAGATCTACCTGCACCAGGGCGGGCACGGCGGCTCCCCCAGCGTCGACGTGCTCAACCGCTGGTTCACCCGCTATCTGTGGGACTACCAGAACGGCGTGGAGAGCGACCCCCGCGCCCTGGTCCAGCGCGAGGACAGGACACTGGTGCAGTACGCCGAGTGGCCCGACCCGGCCGCCGCGGACACCGAGCTCAATCTGGCCCCCGGCGCCGGCGGCACGGCCGGGGCGCTCACCCTCGACAGGACCCGGGTGGGCAAGCCGGTGACCGAGACGATCGTGGACGACGCCACCAAGCGGGCGCAGACCCTCGCCGACGCCGCCGCCTCGCCCAACCGCCTGGCGTACAAGTCGGAGTCGCTGACCGCGCCGGCCAGGCTCAGCGGCACCCCCCGGGTGTCGCTGCGGATGTCCTTCGGCCAGCCGGCCGCGAACGTCACGGCGCTGCTCGTCGACTACGACCGGAACGGCAAGGCGAAGATCATCACCCGGGGCTGGACGGACCCGCAGAACCGCAGGTCGCTCTCGCGGACCGAGCCGGTCAAGCCGGGCACGCCCTACCGCCTCGACTTCGACCTGCAGCCGCACGACTACGTCTTCCCCGCCGGGCACCGGATCGGGATCGTGCTGCTGTCGAGCGACTACGAGTACACCATCCGGCCCACCCCCGGCGCGCGGCTGCACCTCGACACGACGAAGAGCACGGTGACGCTGCCGATCGTGGGCGGCGCCGGCGCGCTCACCTCCGCGAGCTGACCGGTCTCCTCGCGAAACCCCCGGACCGTCCCCGCCGGCCGCCTCGACCGGCGGGGACGGCCGGGACGGCGAGGACGGCCGGACCGAGCGGCCGGACCGAGCGGACGGACCGAGCTGACGGACCGAGCGGACGGACGAGCGGCCGGACCGGGGCTGACGGACCGGGCTGACGGGACGGCGGGTGGAACGGCTACAGCAGGGCCGCGCGGTGCCGCCAGGCGAGCTCGAGCACGGCCGCGCCCGCCGCCTGCATCGGCTCGTCGCGGACATGTCGCCGCACGGTCTCCGCCTCGAACGGCACACGGCCGATGACCCGGCCCTCGCTGTTGGAGGCGGCGACCTCGCCGAAGACGGCGTCGAACGTCTCCGCCTCCAGCACGGTCACCGTGAGGAAGTCGGTCGCGAAGGTCAGCGGGTCGACCCCCACGCCCAGCACGAGGGAGCGCACCCGCCCGTCCTCGCGGGCGTCGGTCAGCGACCGGTAGAGCGGCCAGCTCTCGTAGTCGAAGCCGTCGCCGTACTCCTCCCCCCGCCCGAGGAACTCCTCGGCGTACTCGCGGACCACGCACTTCCACAGGTCGAGGTCGGCCCTCTCCGCGCCCGCGGACTCGTGCGCGGGCTGGAACACGCCGACCGGCATGACCTGGAAGAGCCCGCCGCCGTGCGCCACCCGGGCCGGGTCGCGCCAGTGCAGGACGAACGACGTCTCCCCCGTACGGCGGTCGTGGCGCAGCGTCAGGGTCGAGACCGCGCAGAGCGCGGGCCGCCTGCGCAGGTCGGTGGGGTCGCCCACGAGCGCGCGGAACGCCGGCGGCCGCCCACCCGCAGTCCCGGCGAGCTCGTGCGCGGCACGCTCGTGCGCGCCACGTGCGTACGCGGCGGACTCAGGGGCGGCAAGCTCGTGCGCGGCGAGCTCGTGCGCGGCCGCCTCGCCCACGCTCACGCCGTCGAAGTAGCGCGCCCGGGTGAAGGTCAGCTCCGGCCAGGCGACCTCCAGCAGCCGGTAGCAGGTGCGGTCCTCGAAGAGCCGGGGACGCGCGAGACTCCCCAGCGCGTCGGGGTAGGCCCCGGCGCCTTCCGGCAGCAGGGCCGCCGCCTCCGGCTCGCGGCCCGTGACGGCCGGGGCGGGAGCGTCCTCCACCCAGCCGAGCCGCACCTCGCGCAGGTCGAGGGGCGTGATCGGGATCCAGCCGTCCCGGACGAGCAGGCGGGTCGATCCGGCCCGTGCCACCCCGGGATAGAGCGTGCCGGCGGCGCGCGCCAGCTCGTGCCGGTTCCCGTTCAGGCGATCGCGCACCTCGGCCCATTCGGGTCCCGTCGGACGCCTGCCCGCCTTCGAATGCGATGTCACGGGCTCAGCACCCTACTCCCGGGCGCCCGCGCGACGGCCCCGCGCGGGGCGGAGCGCCCTCGCCCTGTCACCTCTGGCGGCCACGTGACGTCATACGCCGTGACGGAAGCATCCGGAGAGGAGCTCACGATGCGCTCGCATCGACAGGGGACGTCGCTACTGCACCTGGACTCCAGCGCGAGCGGCCGCCGCGACTCGGTCACCAGGCGGCTGACGGCGCGCTACGCGGACGTCTGGCGGGATCTCCACGGATCCGCCGGGTACCGGTACCGCGACCTCGCCGCCGAACCGGTCCCACTGGTGTCCCCGGCCTTCGTCTCCCTCGGCGTACGGGTGGAGAGGCACGGCTCGGTGCCGCTGCCGAAGGTGGCCGAGCTGGCCGAGGGGCCCGCCGAGGAGCGTGAATGGGCGCTGACCCTGCCGCTGATCACGGAGGTGCGCGCCGCGCGAACGGTGCTGCTCGGCGTCCCGATGTACAACTTCTCCGTGCCGGCGTCCCTCAAGGCGTGGATCGACCGGGTGACCTTCCCCGGGGCGTTCCTCGACGGCGGCACCGGAGACCGCCTGCTCCGGCGGACGACGGTCGTGGTGGTCACCGCGCGCGGCGGCTGCTACGCGCCGGGCACGCCCCGCGAGGGCTTCGACTTCCAGACGCCCTACCTCCGGGCGTACTTCACCGATCTCGGCGTGGCCCCGGAGAACCTGCACTTCGTCCACGCCGAGATGACCCGGGCCTCGGACGTGCCCGCCCTGGCCCACTTCGCGCCTTTGGCGGCGGACTCGCTGGCCGCGGCGCGGACCGCCGTGTCCGCGCTGGCCCGCCTGCCGGCGGCGCACGGCGGAACGGCCGCCCGTACTCCATGAGCGGGCCCCGAAGTGGTGTCCGGGCACCGCGCGCCGCTGCGGCACGTCACCTTTCCACCGCGCGATACGTCTCAAGAACGAACCGCGACGGGGAAAGGTGACCGATGGACGACCAGGCGCGCTTGGCCGAGCACTTCGACCGGACCCGCGGGCATCTGCGGGCGGTCGCGGTCCGCATGCTGGGCAGCGCGGACGAGGCGGACGACGCGGTGCAGGAGACATGGCTGCGCGCCTGCCGCGCCGGCTCCGGCTCCGTGCGGAACCCGACCGCCTGGCTGACGACGATCACCGGCCGGGTCTGTCTCGACATGCTGCGATCGCGCAGCCGGCGGCGTGAGGACTTCGCCGACCCGGCCGACCTCGACATGCCGGCTCCTCACGAGGAGAGCGCCGACCCGGCGGACGAGGTGGTGCTCGCCGACTCCGTCGGTCTCGCGCTGCTCGTGGTCCTCGACACGCTCGGCCCCGCCGAGCGCGCCGCCTTCGTGCTGCACGACCTGTTCGCCGTGCCGTTCGACGAGATCGCCGTGATCGTGGACCGTTCGCCGGCGGCCGCCAAGAAGCTGGCGAGCCGTGCCCGTCGGCGGGTGCGCGGCACGGCCGGCGTCCCCTCCTCCGGCCTTGCCGGACAGCGTGCGGTCGTGGACGCATTCCTGGCCGCTTCCCGGGCCGGCGACCTCGACGGCCTGCTGGCGGTGCTGGCTCCCGACGTCGTGCGCCGGGCCGATCCCTTCGCCCTGCGCGGGCAGCCCACGGCACCGGCGCAGGTGCGGGGCGCGCGGGCCGTCGCCGAGGAGACGCGCGCCAACGCCCGCAGGGCGCGCTTCGCCCGGACCGCCCTCGTCGACGGCGCCGTGGGAGCGGTGGTCGCCCCGCGAGGGCGCCTGCTGTTCGTTCTCGCCATCGCCGTCACCGGCGATCGCATCACATCCATCGACGTCATCGGCGATCCCGCTCGCCTGAAGCGGGTCCGGCTCGGCCTGGCCGACGTGCCGTAGGCGCCCGTGTCGACCGGATCTCGGCGCCCACTTCTCCCGCGGGCGTGAGGCGGGGGAACCTCCCGGCTGTCGTTTCGTGATGTCCGCCGCCCTTGACCCTGCAACAGAGACGGGTATAAACACATACGAAACAACATCGAAACGGCGGTGAACCAACACGATGTACGCCGAGGAGCGGCAGCAGGAGATCCTGCGGATGGCCCGTGACGCCGGACGGGTCGATGTGGTGCGGCTCGCCGAACAGTTCGGCGTCACCACGGAGACCATCCGCCGCGACCTCACCGCCCTGGAGCGCGCGGGCGTCCTGCGGCGCGTGCACGGCGGGGCCATCCCGGTCGAGCGCCTGGGGTTCGAACCCGCCCTGGCCGCCAGGGACGAGGTGATGACGGCCGAGAAGGAGCGCATCGCCAAGGCCGCCCTGGCCGAACTCCCGCAGGACGGCGCCGTGGTCATCGACGCGGGCTCCACGACCAGCCGGCTCGTGCAGGCGCTTCCGCCGGACCGCGAGCTCACCGTCGTCGTGAACTCACCGCCGCTGGCCACGACGCTCGCGACCCGCCCCAACCTGACCGTGCTCATGCTGGGCGGCCGGGTGCGCGGCCGGACGCTGGCGACCGTGGAGGACTGGGCCATCCAGCAGCTGTCGCAGCTCAACGTGGACGTCGCCTTCATGGCCACCAACGGCTGCTCGGTGGCCAAGGGCCTGACGACCCCCGACCCGGCCGAGGCGGCGATCAAACGGGCGATGATCGCCTGCGCCGACCGCGCCGTCCTGCTGGCCGACCATACGAAGTTCTCCGGCACCTATCTGGCGCGCTTCGCGACACTCGGGGAGATCGACGTCGTGATCACCGACACCGGGCTCGACGCCGACCAGGCGGCCGCGCTGGCCGCCGCGGGACCGGAGGTGGTCCGCGCATGATCCTCACGCTGACCCTCAATCCCAGCCTCGACCGCACCATCGAAGTCGGCGCTCTCACCCGCGGCGCCGTCATCCGCGCGGCCGCCACCCATCTCGACCCCGGCGGCAAGGGCGTCAACGTCTCACGCGCCCTGCTGGCCAACGACGTCAGGTCGTGCGCCGTCATCCCGTACGGCGGCAGCGAGGGGCAGCAGCTCCTCGACCTGCTCTCGGTGGAGGGCATCGACATGATCCCCGTGCCCGTCGCGGGTCCGACCAGGTCGAACGTCGCGATCGCCGAGCCGGACGGCACGGTCACCAAGGTGAACGAGCCGGGCACCGCGCTGACCCCCGCCGAGCTGGACACGCTGGCGGGCGCCGTGCTCGACGCCGCCCGGTCGGCCGACTGGGTGGTCGCCTCGGGCAGCCTTCCGCCCGGCGTCCCGGTGGACGTCTACGCCGGGCTGTGCCGCCGCTTCGCCGACGCCGGCATCAACCTCGCCGTCGACACGAGCGGCCCCGCCCTCGTGTCCGCCGTGAACGCCGGCCCCGCCCTCATCAAGCCCAACCGCGACGAGCTCGCCGAGGCCACCGGCACGTCGATCGCCTGTGTCGGCGACGCGCTCGACGCGGTCGGCAAGCTGCGCGCCATGGGCGCGCGGTCGGTCCTGACCAGTCTCGGCGCCGACGGCGCGCTGCTGGCCGAGGACGACGGACAGGTCTGGTACGGCGAGTGCGCGGTCGAGGAGCCGCGCAGCAGCGTGGGCGCGGGGGACGCCCTGCTGGCGGGCTTCCTCGCCGCCGGAGCCCGCGGCGGGACCGCCCTCGCCGAGGGCCTGGCCTGGGCCGGCGCGGCCGTGCGGCTGCCCGGCAGCCGGATGCCCTGCCCAGCCGACATCGACCGCACGCACGTCCGGATCGGTCCCCCCGACCCGGCCCGGCCGCTCACACCACCCCCTCGCCCGGCGCCCGGAGAGGCGTGAGCAGGACCCACCCCTCGCCGGACTCCCCGCCCCTGCCGACTCGCCCGCTCCCCCACCCCACGCCCCCGACCCACCTCCACCTTCACCTCGCTCCACCCGCTTCGCACCCCCCGACCCACCTCGCTTCGCCCGCTTCGCACCCCCCGACCCACCTCGCTTCGCCCGCTTCGCACCCCCCGACCCACCTCGCTTCGCCCGCTTCGCACCCCCCGACTCACCTCGCTTCGCCCGCTTCGCACCCCCTGATTCACTCGCTTCGCTCGCTCATGCCCGGGGGATGGCAGCGACCCGAGAACCCCCCAGCCGGCCAGCCAGGCCGGTCGCCCCGGAAGGAGCACGTCAATGGCCACGCCCTACACCCCCACCGTGCACGGCACCGGTGTGCGGGCCACGATCCAGCGCTTCGGCGGCCATCTCGCCGGGATGATCATGCCCAACATCGGCGCCTTCATCGCCTGGGGCCTGATCACGGCCCTGTTCATCCCGACCGGATGGGCGCCGAACAAGACACTCGCCGAACTGGTCGGCCCGATCATCAACGTCCTGCTCCCGGTGCTCATCGGCTACACCGGCGGCCGGATGGTCCACGCCCAGCGCGGCGCGGTGGTCGGCGCCGTCGCCACGATGGGCGTGGTCGTCGGGGCCGACGTCCCGATGTTCCTCGGCGCGATGATCATCGGCCCGCTGGCCGCGCTGATCCTCAAGTACGTCGACCGGTTCACCGCCGAGCGGACCAGGGCCGGCTTCGAGATGCTGGTCGACAACTTCACCGCCGGCATCGTCGGCGCGGCGACGGCGATCGCCGGCGTCCTCGCCATCGGCCCGGTCGTGGAGAAGGTCACCGAGGTCGCGGGCGACGGCGTCGCCTGGCTCGTCTCCCACTCGCTCCTGCCGATCGCGTCGGTCATCATCGAGCCCGCCAAGGTGCTGTTCCTCAACAACGCGATCAACCACGGGGTGCTCGGGCCGCTGGGCGTCGCCGAGTCGGTCAAGCACGGCAAGTCGATCCTGTTCATGCTGGAGTCCAACCCCGGCCCGGGCCTCGGCCTGCTGATCGCCTACCTGCTGTTCGGCCCGAGATCCCTGCGCCCCAGCACCCCCGCCGCCATGATCATCCACTTCTTCGGCGGCATCCACGAGATCTACTTCCCGTACGTGCTGATGAAGCCGCGCCTGATCCTCGCGGTCATCGCCGGCGGCGCCTCGGGCGTGCTCACCTTCCTGGTCACCGGAGCGGGCCTGGTCGCGACGCCGTCGCCGGGCAGCATCTTCGCCTACATGGCGGTGACCCCGAAGGGCGGCTGGTTCGGGGTGATCGCCGGGATCGTGATCGCCACGGCCGTGTCCTTCGCCGTGGCCGCGGCGCTGCTGGGCTTCGGCCGCGCCAACGGCGACCAGCCGGACGAACCGGTGCAGGACACCGGCACGAACGACACCACCGCCACGAACGACACCGACGACGAGAAGCGCGACACAACCGGCGAGACGGCGGCCGAGAGCGTGCCCGCCACCAAGGAGGCGTAGAACGTGTCCACCATCGAGGGCAAGGACGTCCGCAAGCTCATCGTGGCCTGCGACGCGGGCATGGGCAGCAGCGTCATGCTGGCGAGCACGCTGCGCAAGCAACTCAAGGGCACCGCGGTCAGCGTGGAGCACACCCCGGTCAACTCGATCCCCGCCGACGCCGACGTGATCGTCTGCCACACCGGGCTGGCCGACCGCGCCAGGGCGAGCGCCCCCGGCGTCGTGCTCGTGCCGTTCCAGGTCTTCATCGGCGACCCGGCCGTGACCCGGGTCGTCGCCGCGATCAAGAACGGGGGCACGATCGATGGCTGACCGGGCCGGCACGGCCCCGCTCCCCCTCGACCCCCGCGCCGTACGGACGGCCGCGACCGCCGCGGACCTCGAGGACGCCATCCGGCAGTGCGGCGCGGTCCTCCGGGAAATCAGCGCGGTGGACGGGACCTACACCGAGGCCATGCTCGAACGCGAACGGTCGATCTCCACGTACGTCGGCGAGGGCGTGGCCATCCCGCACGGCACGCTGACGTCGAAGGAGGCGGTCCGTCACGACGCCATCTGCGTGCTGCGCTTCCCCGAGGGCGTCGACTGGCACGGTGAGCGGGTGACGGTCTGCGTCGGCATCGCGGCGCGCGGCGACGGCCACATGCGGTTGCTGTCGCGGCTCGCCCAGATCCTGCTCGACCCGGACCGCGCCGCGGCCCTGCGCGCGGCCACCGAGGCCGACGAGGTCATCGAACTGCTGCAACCGGACGGAGAGGAAGACTCCGAGTGAAAGTCGCCCGTTTCCACGCTCCCGGGGACATCCGCCTGGAGGAGGTGCCCGAGCCCGTCGCCCGCCCCGGCGAGGTCAAGATCCGCGTACGCAACTGCTCGACGTGCGGCACGGACGTGAAGATCTACCGGTTCGGGCACCACCACATCAGGCCGCCCCGGGTCATGGGCCACGAGATCGCCGGCGAGATCGTGGAGGCCGGTGAGGGCGTCACCGGCTGGAGCCCGGGCGACCGGGTCCAGGTGATCGCCGCGATCCCCTGCGGCGAGTGCGAGGAGTGCCGGCGGGGCCACCTCACCGTCTGCCCCAACCAGGAGTCCATGGGCTACCACTACGACGGCGGCTTCGCGCAGTACATGGTCGTCCCGGCCAAGGTGCTCGCCGTGGACGGCCTCAACCGGATTCCCGACGGGGTCGGGTTCGCCGAGGCGTCCCTCGCCGAGCCGCTCGCCTGCGTGCTCAACGGGCAGGAGCTGGCCCGCGTCGGCCAGGGCGACGACGTGGTCGTCGTCGGCTCGGGCCCGATCGGCTGCCTGCACGTGCGGCTGGCCCGTTCGCGCGGCGCGGCCCGGGTGTTCCTCGCCGACCTGAACGCCGAGCGCCTCACCATGGCCGCCGACCTCGTACGGCCGGACGCGGCGATCTGCTCGGGCGAGACCGACCTCGTGGACGAGGTGCTCAAGCTGACCGGGGGCCGGGGCGCCGACGTGGTGATCACGGCGGCGGCCTCCGGCGCGGCCCAGCAGCAGGCGTTGCAGATGGCCGCGCGGCAGGGCCGGATCAGCTTCTTCGGCGGGCTGCCGAAGGACGACCCGATCATCGCCTGCGACTCCAACCTCGTGCACTACCGGGAGCTGACCATCGTCGGCGCCAACGGGTCGAGCCCGGCCCACAACGCCCGCGCCCTGCGGCTCATCGCCGAGGGGGCGGTGCCGGTCGCCGACCTGATCACCCACCGCCTCGGCCTGGACGAGGTCATGGACGCCGTCGACGTCGTCGCCCGCGGCGCCGCCATCAAGGTCACCATCGAGCCCTGACGTCTGAGAGGTAAGCGATGCCGGAAAGGACAGTGGCGGTCGCCTCGCGCTCCGGCCTGCACGCCCGCCCCGCCAAGATCTTCGTCGAGACGGCGGCGCGGCAGGCCGTGCCCGTGCGCATCCGCGTGGGCGACGGCAAGGCCGTCCCCGCCAACAGCATGCTGGGCGTGCTGACCCTCGGGGCCGGGCACGGCGCCGAGGTCACCCTGGAGGCGGACGGGCCGGGGGCCGAGGAGGCCCTGACGACCCTCGCGGACCTGCTGTCCCGCGACCTCGACGCCGAAGGAATCGAGGGAGCCGAGGGAGCCGCCTGACCGGCGGCTGAGGGCATCCGGGCCGCGCGGCGGCGCGGTCCGCGCTCCCGGCTCCCCCGGCCCCACCGCACTCCCGGCTCCCGCCCGGCCTCAGCGCGCTCCCGGCTCCCAGCCTGCCCGCTCCGCCCGGTCTCACCGCATGCGCCCGGCCGTCGTCCCCAGCACGATGGCCGCGGCGGCTCTCCGTGATGGAGACTGGAACGCGGGAAGGAGGAGCGGGTGATGGCGGTTCGGGATCGGCGGGCGGCGGAGACCGGCGAGCACGAAGAGAACACCTTCTTCCATCGGCGGCCCGCTCCGGCGCTGCGGTCGCTGGTCGGGTGGTACAGCGCCTACCGCGAGGCCGGAGTCCCGCCGGCCACGCATCGCGGCCTGCCCTCGCCGTACCTGACGATGATCGTCACGCTCGACGATCCGCTCGTCGTCGCGGCGCACCCCGACCCGCGCACCCCGCCGGGGTCGTACGACACGCTGGTCGGCGGGCTGCACACCGCCCCCGCGCTGATCACGCACGACGGCCGGCAGTCGGGCGTGCAGCTCGCGCTGACGCCGCTCGGCGCGCGGGCCCTGCTCGGGCTGCCCGCCGGGGAGTTGTCCGGGCTCGACCTGGACGGCGCCGAGGTGCTCGGCCGGCCGGCGGCCGAGCTCCGCGAGCGCCTGCTGGAGGCGCCCGGCTGGGACGAGCGCTTCGCGGTCCTCGACGCGGTCCTGTCCCGGCGCGCTCGCTCCATGCGAGCCCAACCGGCCGAGGTGGCGCGGGCGTGGCGGCGGATGCTGGCCACCGGCGGGCGGGTCACCGTGTCCGGCCTCGCCCGCGAGGTGGGCTGGAGCACCAGGCACCTCAACGGCCGGTTCCGCGAGGAGATCGGCCTGTCCCCCAAGGAGGCGGCACGGGTCGTGCGGTTCGACCGGGCCCGGCGCCTGCTGCAGCACGCGGCGGTGTCCGGGCGGCGGCTCACGCTGGCCGACGCGGCGGCCGAGTGCGGGTTCTACGACCAGGCGCATCTCGCCCGCGAGTTCGGCGCCTTCGCCGGGTGCTCCCCCAGCCGGTGGCTGGCCGAGGAGGGCGGCCACGGAGGCGAGCTGTTCCGAAACGTCCAAGCCGGGACGCAGGACGGGTCGCCAGACTCGGTGGCATGAACGACACGACACCAGCACCTCAGGTATGGCCCACGCTGCGGGCCGGGGACGCACGCGCCCTGATCGCCTTCCTCGTCGAGGCGTTCGGCTTCGAGGAGACCGCCGTGTACGGCGAGGGCGACCACGTCGACCATGCCCAGCTCTCCTGGCCGGCAGGCGGCGGGATCATGCTGGGCAGCGTCCGCGACACCCCGGACGACAAGTGGAACCTCACCCCCGGCTCCTTCGGCGCCTATGCCGTGACCGACGACCCGGACGCGCTGTTCGCCCGGGCGACCGCCGCGGGGGCGCGGGTCGTCAAGGAGCCGTACGACACCGACTACGGCTCCCGCGACTTCGTCGTCCGCGATCCGGAGGGCAACCTCTGGTCGTTTGGCACCTACCGCGGCGAACCGCGGAAGGCGGCCCCCACGGGGTGAGGTAGGGCACTCCCACCGAGGTTCCGGCGGTGCGCGGGATGGGCCGTGACCACCGCCGGAACCTACGTCGACGGCCATGACGAACGTGCTCCGGGCGTTCCAGGATCTCCTCACCTGAGGGCGCCGGGACGCATACCCCGACGGAAACCGGATAGGGGGGTCTTGAAGTGGACTAACAGTTCAAACGCGATCAAATAACGAGAGGAGCCGTCCCATGACGGACGTGTCGAGCAGGGGACCGGAGCCCGGAGACGAGCGTCCGGTGCTGACCAACCGTCAAGGGCACCCGGTCTACGACAACCAGAACCAGCGGACGGTCGGCGCGCGAGGCCCGGCCACTCTCGAGAACTACCAGTTCCTGGAGAAGATCAGTCACTTCGACCGGGAGCGCATTCCCGAGCGGGTGGTCCACGCTCGCGGCACGACCGCCTTCGGCTTCTTCGAGGCGTACGGCAAATGGGGGGACGAGCCGATCGCCCGGTTCACCAGGGCGAAGCTCTTCCAGGAGGCCGGCAAGCGCACCGACCTGGCCATCCGGTTCTCTACCGTGATCGGGGGGCGCGACTCGTCCGAGTGCGCCCGCGACCCGCGCGGCTTCGCGGTGAAGTTCTACACCGAGGACGGCAACTGGGACCTCGTCGGCAACAACCTCGCGGTGTTCTTCATCCGCGACGCCATCAAGTTCCCGGACGTGATCCACGCGCTGAAGCCGGACCCGGTGACGTTCCGGCAGGAGCCGAACCGGATCTTCGACTTCATGTCGCAGACGCCCGAGAGCATGCACATGCTCGTCAACCTGTTCAGCCCGCGCGGCATCCCGGCGGACTACCGGCACATGCAGGGCTTCGGGGTCAACACCTACAAGTGGGTGAACGCGCAGGGCGACACCGTCCTCGTGAAGTACCACTGGATGCCCAAGCAGGGGGTCAGGAGCATGACGGCCGAGGACGCCGCCCGCATCCAGGCCCACGAGCTCGGGCACGCGACCAAGGACCTGTACGAGGCCATCCAGCGCGGCGACTACCCGGAGTGGGAGCTGCTCGTCCAGATGATGAGCGACGACGACCACCCCGAGCTGGACTTCGACCCGCTGGACGACACCAAGGTCTGGCCCGAGGAGCTCTTCCCGGCCAAGCCGGTGGGCCGCATGGTCCTCGACCGCACCGTGAGCAACAACTTCGCGGAAAACGAGCAGATCTCCTTCGGCACCGGCGTCCTCGTCGACGGGCTCGACTTCTCCGACGACAAGATGCTGGTGGGCAGGACGTTCTCCTACAGCGACACCCAGCGCTACCGCGTCGGGCCGAACTACCTGCAGCTGCCGGTCAACCAGGCCAAGAACGCCAACGTGCGCACCAACCAGCGCGACGGCCTCATGACCTACCACCAGGACCAGGGAGGCGAGAACCCGCACGTCAACTACGAGCCGTCGATCAACGGCGGGCTGCGCGAGGGCCAGTTCCCGACGCACGACGAGCAGGGCCCGGAGATCGTCGGCAGGCTCACCCGCAAGCGGATCCCGCGGACCAACGACTACAAGCAGGCCGGCCAGCGCTACCTGCTGATGGAGCAGTGGGAGCGTGACGACCTGGTGGAGAACATGACCACCATGCTGTCGCAGTGCGACCGGCCCATCCAGGAGCGCATGGTCTGGCACCTGCTGCTGGTCGAGGACGACCTCGGGCTGCGCGTCGGCGAGGGGCTCGGCATCACGCCCGACGACGTCAAGCACCTGGAGCCGCTGGCCAGCCAGGACCTGACCGACGAGGACAGGGAGCGCCTGGCGGGCCTCGGCAAGAACGGCCCGCGCGACGTCTCGGGCCTCAAGATGACGCACTGCGTCCCTGACGAGCGCGCCACCGTACCCGCCATGTGAGATCGGCGTGGCCGGACCAGGGGCCCGGCCCGGGCTACCCGGGCCGGGCCCCGGCACGTCCGCGGCACGGGGCCGCTACCCTACGGGGAGGCTGCGATGTTGAGGAGTGTGCGACTATGCGCGTTGTTGATGCTTTCCGGCAGGCGTACGGCGGCGAACCCGCCGGAGTCTGGCACGCGCCCGGCAGGGTCAACCTGATCGGCGAGCACACCGACTACAACGACGGCTTCGTCCTGCCGTTCGCGGTGCCGTGGGGCGTGACGGCCGCCGTCAGTCCCCGCGACGACCACACGGTGCGGATCGCCTCCCTCCAGGCCCCCGGTGAGGAGCAGGTGCTGGCGGACCTCGACCGGGCCGCGGGCTGGGCCCGCTACCCCACCGGCGTCGTCGCCATAATGCGCGGCGCCGGACTCCCGGTGCGCGGCGCCGACATCGTGATCGACGGCGACGTGCCCAAGGGCGCCGGGCTGTCCTCCAGCGCCGCGCTGGAGGTCTCGGTCGGGCTCGCCCTCGACGACCTGTACGGCCTGGGCCTGGAGCCGATGGAGCTGGCCAGGCTGTGCCAGAAGGCCGAGAACGAGTTCGTCGGCATGCCCTGCGGGATCATGGACCAGGCGGCCTCCGCACTGAGCAAGGAGGGGCACGCGCTGTTCCTCGACTGCCGCTCGCTGGCCGGCCGCGCCGTGCCGTTCGACCTGTCGGCGTACGGGTTGCAGATCCTCATCATCAACACCGGCGTCCACCACGAACTGGCCGACGGGCAGTACGCCAGGCGGCGTCAGGACTGCGAGAACGCGGCCAAGCGCCTCGGCGTCCCGTCGCTGCGGGACGTCACCGACCTCGCCGCGGCCCTGTCGCGGCTGAGCGGCGACGAGCGGGCGCGCACCCAGCACGTCGTCACCGAGAACCACCGGGTGGAGGCCGTCATCGGGCTGCTGCGGGCGAAAGCCGTACCGGAGATCGGCGCCCTGCTCAACGCCTCCCACCTGTCCCTGCGGGACCAGTACGAGGTCTCCTGCCCGGAACTGGACGTGGCAGTGGAGGCCGCGGTCAAGGGCGGCGCACGGGGGGCGCGGATGACCGGCGGCGGCTTCGGCGGCTCGGCCATCGCGCTCGTCGCCGACGACCGGGTGGACCGGGTCCGCGCCACCGTGGAGCATGCCTACGCCGAGCGCGGCTGGGCCGCGCCGACGTTCCTGCCGGCCACCCCCGCCCCGGGCGCGCACCGCGTCCGCTGAGGTCTCACCCAAGAGGCGGGAAGTCCGGCGGCCGGCGTTCGAGGAAGCTCGCCACTCCCTCGGCGAAGTCCGGCCGCCGGAACGACTCCATCATCAGCCGTACGGCCTCGTCCCTGGCCTCGTCGAGCCCCGACTGCCAGCCGCCCCATATCTGCCGCTTGATCACGGCCATCGACGCGGGCGAGCACTGGGCGGCCAGCTCCTTCGCGTACGCGACGGCCTCGGCGAGCAGCCGCTCCCCCGGCACCGCCCGTACGGCGAGGCCCATGCCGCAGGCCTCGGCGCCGGTGAAGACCCGGCCGGACAGCAGCAGGTCCATCGCCCGCGCCTGGCCGGCCAGCCGGGGCAGGATCCAGCCGAGGCCGTACTCGGCGACGAGCCCGCGCCGCGAGAACGCGGTCGTCCACTTGGCCTCCTCGGCGGTGACGACCACGTCGCACACGAGCGCGTGGACCATTCCCAGACCGGCGCACGCGCCGTTGACCGCGGCGACGACGGGCGTCCGCAGGGTGGTCGGAAAGGTGTTGGGCCGAGGGTCCTGCTCGTCGGCGTAGGTCCCCGCCTGCAGGGCCGTGAGGTCGGCGAAGTCGGCCCCGGCGCAGAAGCCCTTCCCCGCGCCGGTCACCACGACCGCCCGTACGGACGGGTCGCGGTCGGCCTCCTCCAGCAGGTCGAAGTAGCGCCGTCCCATCTCGGCCGTCCAGGCGTTCAGCCGTTCGGGCCGGTTGAACGTCAGGATCCGCACACCGCCGTCGTCCTCGGACAGCACCACCATCGCCACACCCCTCCTTCGCCCGAACATAGTTCTACACGTTCTACACCAGCGGAGGGCGGTGGACGTAGGCCGGCGTGAGCCGTACGTCGTCGTAGTAGCGGTGGAAGACCGGCGTCGCGGCGCCGGACAGGGGCGGCACGATCCAGGACCAGTCGGCGGGGCAGACGCGCCCGCTGCGCTCCTCCCGCTCCAGATGGGTCATGAACCGCCGCGCCTCGGTGTGGTGATCGGTGATCGTGACACCGTCCTCCGCGAAGGAGTGCAGCACGGCGACGTTGAGCTCCACCAGGGCCTGGTCGCGCCAGAGCGTCCGGTCGTGGGAGGTGTCGAGGCCCAGCTGCCCGGCGACCACGGGGAGCTGGTCGTAACGGTCCCGGTCGGCCAGGTTGCGCGCGCCGATCTCGGTGCCCATGTACCAGCCGTTGAACGGCGCGCACGGGTAGGAGACGCCGCCGATCTCCAGCGACATGTTCGCGATCGCCGGCACGGCGTGCCATCGCAGTCCCAGGTCGGCGAACCACGGGAAGACCGGATGCCGGAGCGGCACCTCCAGGACCGCGTCGCGCGGCACCTCCCGCAGGACCAGGGCGCCCTTGGCCTCGACGACCAGCGGCAGGACGTCGAACCTCGTGCCGTCCCCCCGCCAGCCCATGCGCAGGGCCCGCGTGGTGATCCGCGCGTTGGCCGGATCGCCGAGGACCGAGCCGTCCTCGCGGACGTACCCGGCGTACCGGATGAGCTGGTCGTTGAGGATCCGCGGCGCCTGCTCCCCCGGCCGGTCGGGGGCGCACACCGTGATGGTGGGACGGATCCTGCCCTTCCCCGTGGCCGCCCTGAGGTGCTCGACGCACTCCTCGGCCACGCCGTCCGCGGTGTCCACGTGCCGGCGGTCACGGACCTGCAGCGACCGCCAGTAGAGGCGCCCGATGCACCTGTTGCTGTTGCGCCACGCCACCCGCGCGCCGAAGGTCAGCTCGCCCGTGGTGTGCGTGTAGGTCCCCGTCTGGTCGATCTCCGCGAAGACCTCCCGGAGCCGCTGCTCCACCGGGCCCGCCGGCGGGTTCTCCGCATGGTGGAGCCGGATGAAGTCCTCCGCCTCCCGTCTGTCGACCTCCTCCCCGCGTTCCCGTACGGGCGCGGGGGTCTTCCTCGATTTACGCCAAGTCAGCACGACCGCCACACACTTCGCGCTCACGGGCGCCCCGCGCCGGTTCCGGGCCGGCGGCGACACCCTCTCGCAGTGGCCCTCACCCCACTGCGCCGTCCGTGGTCCGCGGCAGCCGCGACCGGTACGGCCGCAGCGCTCCACATTTTCCGCGAAGTCCCCGGATTTGTCCGCCAAATCCACACACCGACGGCTTCAGATCTCCAGCGCCGCGAGGCTCTCCCCCACTCGTGCGGTCGCCGGGTGGTCTCGGCCGAAGCGACGGGACAGCTCGTCGTACAACTCGGCGAACGTGAGATGGGCACCGGCGAGGTCGCCGGACCGCCTTTCCATCTCGCCGATCTGACGGCGCAGCTCCAGCGTCCGCTGGTCGCCGGGTGGATAGGCACGCTGTTGGTCCGCGAGCAGGTCACGCAGGAGACGAAGGGCCAGCTCGGGGTCGTTCAGGTGCGCCTGGCACATGGCCTCCTGCATGCGGCACCGGAACGTCCGCTCGTCGTCGGGCCCGTAACGCCGGGCCAGGTCGGGAGCGAGCCGGTTGTAAGCGGCAGCGGCGCGCAGGTAATCACCGCCTTCGAAGAGCGCATTCGCCAGCTGTGTCCGGAGATCCAGCACCTCGGGGTCGTCGGCACCGAAGATTCCGCCGGCCAACTCGGCCACCGAGGCGAGCAGTGCGGCCACCTCCTCGTACCGCGACTGCAGAAGCAGGGACATCGCCTTGTGGTGAGCTCGTTCGAGGTCCTTCCTACTCAGCTCGCTGTGCTCGCGCAAGTTCTCCTCCAAGCCGGCCGGGGCCGCCGCCTCGGCAGAGGAGATCAGGATGCGGCTGACCGCGTGGGCGTACATCCGCACGGCACTCGGCTTGTCGGCCGTGACTCCGGGCAGATGGCCCACCCCGGTCACGTACGGCATCAACTGGTCGTGCACCGCAGCCGCGCTCACAGGGCGATCCTCGGCGCGTTTGGCGAGCAGGGAGGCGAGGATCCCATCGAGTTCTCGGGGCACGTCGGACCGGAACGAGCGCACCGCCGGAGGTGCGGCCCTGATGTGCTGCTCCTGGACGCTGAACTCGGTGGGCCCGGTGAACACCGGCTCGCCGGTGAGGAGTTCGTGCAGGACGCACCCGAGCGCGTACAGATCGCTCTGGGGCGTCACGGCACCCGCACGTATCTGCTCGGGCGGGCTGTACGACACGGTGCCGAGGATCTGGCCCGTCTGCGTGAGTCTGGACACCTCGGGCTTGTGCAGCATGGCGAGACCGAAGTCGAGGACCTTCACCGTGCCGTCGCGACGGACCATGAGATTGGACGGCTTCAGATCCCGGTGCAGGATGCCCCGATCGTGGGCGGCATTGAGCACGGCGGCGATCTGGGCGCCTACTGCGGCGGCCCATCCGACGGGTAACGGTCCGTGTTCCGCGATGACGTCCTCGAGCGTGACACCCTCGACGAACTCCATCACGAGGAAGAGCCGACGCCCGATGACCGGATCGTCGAACGCGCCGAGGTCGTAGATCGTGGGCGCGCCCGGATGGTTCAGCTGAGCCATGACCTGGGCTTCGCGGTCGAAGCGGCGCTCCATCTCGGGGTCGGGCCGATCGTCGGGGAAGCGAATGAGCTTGATCGCCACGCGCCGGTCGAGGACCTTGTCGTGGCCACCCCACACCGTTCCCATGGCACCCCTGCCGAGGTGCACGGGGTCCAGCTCGTACCGACCGAGTATCACCGTACGGTCAGGCACCACGCCTCCGCATGCGACGGGGAGATCAACGCCAGGACTCTACTCGGGAGGCGGCCGCAACATGGCGGAAGGGCCGCGCGCTGAGCGCTGCCGATTCAGACGATCCTCGTCATCAAGGTGACCCGGCGCGGGACCGCGCCGGGTTCGGCGAATCGGCCGGGGTGGCCGGACCGCCGGAGCCACCCCCTCGACGAGATGTGTTCGCACGGATACCGACGGAAATCACGTGCCGCGATTACATTCCGGGCCACTCGACCGCCTCAAGATGTGAGAGCCGCTGCTCAAGGACGATTTCTGGGCCTGGACACAGTATGGACCCCGCGGAGACAAAACGGTTTTCGGCAAATCATACGTGAGCACCAACAGCGCCAATACCTGTACGGACGGGACGTACATGGGGCACGGCAGCGGCTACTACGACTCGGCGAGCGGGGCGAAATTCGGAGGCAGCATGGACAGCGCTGAACGAGACATCACCTGCTGACCCCCGTGTCGGCGGCGAATCCCGATAAGTGATGCAAGGATTCACGGGCGGCGGAGAATCTCCGCCGCCCGGCGCTCACGCAAAGGTGGCTGACGGATGGCGTCCTTCGCTCGTCGCCTCGCTCTTCTTCTCGCGGTCTCGGCGACGCTGGCAGGCTGCGGACTCCGGGATGATGTGGCGGGGAATCCCTGGGATGACTGGCGACACAAGGTGAGGGGGACCAGCATCGACTCCGCTCCTCGTGCCGATGTCAACGGAGTGGTTCTGCCTCTTTTCCACGCCGACTGGTTCGTCATCGACGGCGGCCCGGGAAGCTCTCCGCCCACGTCTCCTGCCTGGCCGGCGAGTGCCACGGCGGGGGCGCCTTTCATTCTCCACCTCACGACTCCGGTGCCCCCCGCGTGGATAGAGATCAGATCCTTCCGGAAGGCTGTGACCAGCCCGAGGGGATTCGTGAAGAACTGCGCTGGAGGTGTGGAGTGAAGGAACGCTTCGCCTGTTCCTACCGGCGGCACAGGGACGGATTGGTCGCTGTGAATCTGCCCGCGGGCTTCTTCACCCGCGATGAAGCCCGCAATTTCACCGTTCAAGCACTGTGGGACGTTCCTCCCGGGCAACGCCACAAGAACTACCCTGACAGGGGAAGCGTGAACGCTACCTGGTTGTGCTCCCTGGGTAAGGCAGTGTGAGTGGAAGAGACGCTCGCAGAACTTCTGCGGTCACCGGTCGGCCGCAATGCGGCCTACTGGGTGCAGTGGGCCGATGAGTGGCACAGGTCCCGCGACTTCTGGGACCTGTACAAGATGTGCGTTCTGGCGGCGCTGAGACTGTCTGAGGGCGACGACACGCCGGAAGAGGTGTTCGACGGTGAGCGGTGCACGCTCGACGCGGTCCGCCTCGTCGCGGAGGTCCTGGAGTCGCATCCGCTCGCACGCCGCCTTGCTGTCACGTCTTCACCGCAGATTCATTTCGGTGACCTTCACGTAGCTCGAACGCCTCGGGCATATACGGGAGCGCCTCCGCAGCCCGCGACTGGCCGTGTCGTCGTGAAGCCTCAAGGTGTCTTCTGGACGTCGTCACTGGTCGACCGGGAGCGCAGCTCCTGGCAAGCGGCCATCGAGAGTTCCTATGTTCCCGTCGACCCCGCCGAACTGACCGAATACTGTCTTCCTTTCGAGCCGCAGAACGTGAGGATCTTCACGATCGACGGTCCTGCCGATGTCTGGTCGTTGGTGGGCAGATACGCCAGACGTGACGGCGGTCGGCATTTTATGGATTGGGGTGCCCTCGCCCGCGAATACGACGCTGTGCATCTCACCTTCCGCGGGCTCCTGACCGCGCAGGGCGTCCCGGTCGAGGAAGGGTCCGCGAGCTTCGTCCTGCACGGATGGGACGCCGAGAGCGTCGCCTGGTTCAACTGCCGGCACTTCGGCGAGGCCGTCACCAGAACCCGCCGCTGAGGGAGAACCCTCAGGGGATATGCCGGAGTAGCCGCTTCACGGGCGATGGCCGGACAGGATGAGGGGTCTCCATCGCTTGAATTCACTCCCTCGCCGCTCCGCCTGGTCAGCGTCCTTCCTCCGGCAGCCACAGGTCGGGGCCGAGTCGGCGCAGGCGCTCTCGGCAGTCCTCGTAGCCGGGCAGCACCCGCTCCACCAGCCGCCAGAACTCCGCACTGTGGTCATGCCGGAGCAGATGAGCCAGCTCGTGCACGAGCACGTAGTCGATGAGCGTCGGCGGCAGCTGCATCGTCGCCCAGTGAATGTTGACCTTGCCGTCGGGTGAGCAGGACCCCCAGCGGTAGCCGAGCGGCAGCACCCGCAGCCCGGTCACTTCGACGCCCATCCGCTGCGCCCACGGCCGGATGCGCCGCTTCAGCCACGATTCACCGACCCGGCGATACCAGCGGACCAGGTCCCGCGCGCCCCCGCCCCGGCCCAGCTCCAGCCGTCCGCGGATCAGGCGCACCTCGCGTCCCGGCTCCACGATCCGCAGCCGGTACGACCGGCCGAGGTACGGAAAGCCCTCGCCGGCGACGTACTGCCTGGCCGGGCGGGCCTCGCCCAGCTCGCGCCGCTCGGCGAGCTTGCCGTACAGCCAGGGCCGCTTGGCCTCGACCACCTTCACCAGTTCGGCCTCGGACACCTGCGGCGGGACGACCGCGGTGACCGAGGCGTCCCGCTCGACGGTGAGCCGCACGGTCTTACGGCGCGGACTCACCGACACGGCGATGTCGAGGTCGCCGACCCGAAGAACGCCCGGGAAGTCGTTCACGGGCATCAGCATGCCAGGTCAAGGCTTGGGGATGCGCTGCCGGTTGTGCCTGACCACGTCGAGGAGCTGGCTCGAGATCTTCTTGAGGTCGTCCTCGTCGCAGACATCGGCGTCGAACAGCACTCCGGAGATGCGGCGGCGGAACTTCTCCTGGTCGGTGCGCTTGGTCGGCTTCCAGAAGTCGGTGCGGTGGACGGTCTCGACCGCCAAGGCGTACACCTGCCGGGTGACGTCGACCAGGGCCGTGTCCTGCGCGTCGTCGGCGGAGGTGGCGGTCTCACTGAGCAGCACGCCGTAGAGGGCCGTCTCGACGTCGCTGAGTCCGTGCGGGTTCTCCGGCCGCTCCTCCACGATCTCGGTGAGCAGCCCCTGCAAAGCACGCACCTGCGCCTCGATGTCGGTGGCGAGCTCCTCCAGGATCTTCTCCAGTCGCTCGCTGAGCAGTTGGTAGCGGCGCGGGTCCTCCCCCGCGTGCACGGAGATGTGGTAGCGGATCGCGTGCTCCATCTCGGACGCCTTGGCACGCGGGCCCGGCAGCGCCTCGACCTTCTCCGCGAAGTCCGGCGCGGTGAGCGCGACCGGGGGCAGCTTCTGCTCGATGCCGAGCGATACCACGTGGTCGTCGATCAACTCGCGGATCTTCTCGCCGTACGCCGCGGGGTTGAACTCGCCGCCGTCCACCCGGTAGCGGCGGTTCGCGGTCATCTTGACCACGGTGAAGTGCTTCCCGTCCGGCAGGTACGGCTTGGCGGCCGGGTCCGGCAGCACCGCGTTGACGGTCTTGAGGAACCGGGCCAGCTCGACGTTGAACTTGTCGCGCAACTCGTCGTCCGCGAGAAGCTGGACGCAGCTCTCCACGTCGTCCGCGTTCGCGCCCCGCTCGGAGAACAGCATGCGCACCCGGTCGCGCTGCGGCTCCAGCTTGCAGATCTCGTCCTGCGGGTCGCGCATCGCGTTCTCGACGTCGGCGGCGTCGTCGCTGTCGTAGTCCTCCCGGGCGTAGAGGCGCAGCGCTTGGAGCAGGTTCTCCGCTACGCCGTGATAGTCGACGACGTAGCCGAAGTCCTTGCCGTCGGAGGTCCGGTTGACCCGGGCGATCGCCTGCAGGAGTTCGGCCTCCTTCAGGCCCCGGTCCAGGTACATCACCTGCTCGATGGGCGCGTCGAAGCCGGTCAGCAGCATCGACTGCACGATGACGAACCCGATCGGCGACTCCTCGTACGGCTGGGTGAAGCCGTCGATACGGGTTTTCCGCTTCGCCGGGTCCGTCCACTCGGCCAGCTCCTGCTCGCGCTCGGAGTTGCCTTCCGAGATGACGGGCACGAAGTCGATCCGCTTGAGCAGGTCCAGATGCCGCGAGGCCCTGACCAGGTAGGCCTCGCGCCTGCGTAACGCGTCCACCTCGTCCAGCGGCGTCGCCAGCATTTTGGGCGACAGCCGTTCGATCTCCTGCACCAGCTCGTCGCGCGCGGCCAGCAGCGCCTCCCGGTAGCGCACGGTCGCCTCCCGGTCTTCGGCGACCACCTGCGCCTTGAAGCGCTCGGGCAGGATCTTCTCGACATAGTGCCGCAGGATGTTCTTGGCCTTGGCGGCGATGAGCTGTTCGGCGGCGGAGACCTTCCCCTTGGTGGCGTAGCGCCGCTGGAGCTGCTCGCGCTCCTCCTCGGTCAGGCCCTCCAGGTCCTCTTCGAAGATGTCGTCGAGCTCCCGGCCGTCCCGTACGGCGCCACGGACCGTCCGCACCTCGTAGACGATCGGCACGATCACGCCGTCGTCCTCGGCGTCCTTCAGCCGGTATTTGTCGATGAACGGGCCGAACAGGTCGACGCTGGTCTTACGCCGGCTGTTCCTGGTCATGATCGGCGTACCCGTGAACCCGATGCGGGCGGCGTTGGGCAGCGCCTCACGCAGGTTCGCGCCGAGAGTGGCGCTGTGCGAGCGGTGCGCCTCGTCGATCAGCACCACGATCGACTCGTCGGTGTTCAGCTCCCCGAGGGGGGTGGATGCGGCCATGCCGTCGCCGCCGCGCCCGGCGTCCTGGTTCTTCTGAATCATCACGAAGACGACGCCGGGACCATGCTTGCGCAGGGTCGCCTGCGCCTTGGCGCTGCTCGCGGCGACGTCCACGTGCTCACCGCTGAGCTCCATGGTCTCGCTGAGCTGCCCCTGGAGTTGGGTGCGATCGGTGACCACCACGACCTTCGTGTCGGCAAGGGCCGGGGTCGCGCGCAGCTTGCGCACCAGGAAGGTCATGGTGAGGCTCTTGCCGGAGCCCTGGGTGTGCCAGATGATCCCGCCACGCTGGTCCTGCCGGCCGTGCTGCAACCGCGTCTTGCCGGTCAGCAGCCGCTCGACGGTCTTGCTGACCGCCCGGTACTGCTGGTAGCGCGGCGCCGCCTTGATCTTCACGCCACGGTCGGTGGTTATGAACGTCACGAAGTTGTGCACGATGTCGAGCAGCCTGGCCTTGTCGAGCACCGCTCCGACCAGGATCTCCTGCCGGCTCAGCGTGTCCTCCGGCTTGCCCAGGCTCGCCGCGAGCTGCCTGGGGGTCAGCGGGTACGGATCACGCCACGGCACGTAGTGCTTCTCCGTCGCGGTGAACGTGCCGAGCTTGGCCTCCTCGCCGCTCGTGACGACGGTGAGCTGCACGGTGTGGAAGAGCTTCTGGTTGCCCGTGCGGATGTCGGTGCGGCGCTGTTCGGCGTAGTCGCGGATCTGGTTTACCGCGCCGGTCAAGTCGGTGACCTTGGGCTGCTTGCACTCGATGACGACGAGCGGGATGCCGTTCACGAACAGCACCAGGTCTGGCACGATCGAGTTGCCCTGGGAGCCGGGGACGTCGACCCGGAACTGGTTGACGACCGTGAAGTCGTTGTTCTCCGGGTGCTCCCAGTCGATGTAGTGCACCCGGCGGCCCTTGCCACCCTCCCAGCCGGGCACGCCCTCCACGACGTGGCCGTTGATCAACAACTCGGTGGCCTTCTCGTTGGCTTCCAGCAGGTTGCTCGCCGGGAGCCGGGTCAGCTGGTTGACCGCGCTGGAGATCCGGCCATCGTCCAGCCACGGGCGTCCCTCGAAGTCAAGGTTGATCTTGTGTACGGCGGCCCGGAGCACGTCTTCGAGGATCACCTCCGAGAAGGAGGTACGGCCCGACTTGTACGGCTGCATGGGGATGAACGCTCCCGGCGAAGCCCCTTCCAGGTGCCGCCAGCCCATCCCCTTGAGCTGCTCGATGAGCGGCCGCTCAACCAGCGCGTACTCCAGATCAGCCACGGAATCCCCTACCCGACCGAACGTGACTCTTTAGGCTCTTGATGTGACTCCCGAGAGGTGGCCCGGACGCGCGCCACCACCTCACCAGTTCAAGAGCCGTTGACTCCGAGGCTAACTGATCTACTCAATACTTGGCAATCAACATGTACATGTGTGAACCAGGTTTACAAAATACCTTTCTATCGCCAGAGTGCTTGCTGAGAGCGACCGCGTCGGGTCTACTTGTAGCGGTCGGTGACAAAGAGGTCCAGGGGATCTCTTCCCCGGAGATCGGGATAGCCGGCCTCACTCAAACAGTGCCCGAGGGAGTCAACATCGGTGCCAGATAGCCTTGATATGACTCTCTCGAACCGTTCGCCGGCTGAGCCATCCGCACGAAGAGTGCTTCCCCATCTGCAGCTGTCCCTGTGGTGGCCACTTCAGGCGGCAATCACCTGGATCTGGGTCTTCAAACCGGCGAAGTCGTCCGGATTCCGAGTAACCAAAGGGAGACCGTTGGCCGCGGCGACGGATGCGATCAACAGATCGGCGAGCCGTTTGCGTGGCTGACGGCCGAGATCCAGGACGAGCGCGTAGATGATTCCGTAGGCACGGGCGGCATCGGTGTCGAAAGGGATCGGATCAAAGGTGGATTCCGCCCACTGCAACAGCGCCTGCCGAACGGCTCGTGCGTCGGCGGTCTTGGCCGCGTGAGGACCGGCTGCGAGCTCAGCCATCGAAATGGAACTGATCGCCGGACGCAGGTCGCCTGGCCGACAGCCAAGGGCGTCAGCGACGTGCAACTCGTCGAGTCGTTCGAGATCGATAATGGCGGAGGTGTCCAGCAACAGGTTGTGAGGGTCGCTCACTGGCCGTCCCCGAGCAGGGTGTCCTGATCGATCACAGCATCGACGTCGCTGCGGAACTCGGCGTAGTCGATGCGTGGCAGCCGGGCCGCCGTGCGCCTGACTTCGCCCCACGGCACGAAGGTTTGGCGACCACTGACCAGCCGGAGCGCGTGTGCCCGGACCTCGACCAGCTGATCTGGAGTCAGCCGCTCGACGAGGTGGTGCACGTCGTCGTAGTCGTGATCGTGGGCGGCAGTCATGCCTTCGAGTCTACGCACCAGCCCTGCCCCGGTGACTATAAACACTTCAAGTCTGAGGGCCACCACGATGCGTGAAGTGCCTGGGAGCCCGGAAGCCAGACCAGGGTTACCGAGGCATATCGCGTGCCCGGCCTTCGCGTTGCCTTATCAGTACGCACCGGCGGGGCGGCTCAGCGGGCAAATCCGAGCAGCAGACCCCGCCACATCTCGTGGGCCCGGGAGGTGATCATTCGCTCGGTCTCACGAACCTTCGGAGTGCACCGCGTGCGGTCGGTCCGCCGGATGAACATCAACCCATCGGCCGCGCACAGCTCGTAGGAGACGGCTTGACAGTCGTCGTAGCTGTGTCGGACGACCCATGCGTGCGCGGTGCGATGGGTCTCCGGCAGCCACCGCAGCCGGGCTGCTCGGGCGGCAGATGCAGCCCCAAGCACGACACAGAACTCGATCGGGAACCGCTCATGTACGCGCCGGTTCAGCCGGACCGCTCCCACCCGGCGGGTTCTCCTGCCGAGGTACCGCCTGCTCGGCAAGGGCCTCCTGCTCTGCGATGGCCCGGCTCAGCTCACACAGCTCGCCGCCGTCGCCCGTACGGCACGCCCCCGCCTCCTCGGCCACGATCGGGACGGCCGCTCCCGGCTGGCCCACAGCCCCCCAGCGTCCGAGCCACATGCGCGAGGTGTGCTCACGCGTCCGCAATCGACGACCGACGGCCCGCCACGACCATGCAGAGCCGTATCCGCACGTATCGACCTGGTGCCCGCGCTCCCTCGCCGCCGGCCAACCCGAAGAGGCCGGACACGTCACGCTCACCGCGATCACGAGCGGGCTCCTGGTGCCCACACGCGACCGAGTAGCTGGTTGGTGACTCGACCCTCGTTCAGCATGCGACAAACCCGAGAGTCGGAGTTGATCTTTCTTAAGATCGTATCGCAGCACAGCATCGAGATCACCAAATCAGCCATCACATCGTGATTTCCTACACTGGCAGCATGACCGAAGATGCCGCGACAGTCGACCAGGAACTGATCGACTACCAAGCCATTCGTCAGCACTTTCCCTTGGGTTGGACGCGGTCCCACCGAAGAACTCGACTTCTCAAGACCTACCGCGACGTCATAGCCGGCGCACGAGTCAGGAGAGAGATCATCGAGGCGATCGAAAAGATCAGGCGGAGCGCGTGAGACAGTTACTCATCGGCTCTGGCCCGCTCATCGCCACATTGTCACCCGGAAATGCTTCCACACGCGCTGCGTCGATCAGTTGGCGAACTGGCCGGGACAGTTGGTGATTTCGGAGCCCGTGCTCACGGAGACGTGCAGCTTCATGCGGAACAACCATCGGAAGGGTCCGGAGTACGAGTTCATCCTGCTTGATGACTCCTGTGCCAGCAGTGGAGATTTCGTGGTCGTCATGCCGACCGACGAAGATCCTGCGCGGAGCCAGAGGACTGGTCCGCCGCCGAGTCGATGTACCACTCGGATACGTCTGCACCATGCTGATCGCCATGGCCGAGCGCCTACAGATCACCGATGTCGCAACAGTCGGACCAGAGAACTCTTGGCATTTACAAGTTCTCTAGCACAGCTTCCGCCTCCGACACCCGCACCCGCCCGGTCATTAGGTCCTGCGTAAGCCCCTCCCTTATAAGCTTCAGCTTCGATAGCTCTTCGACTCCGGCCCGTCGGACCGCGCGAGCATCTCGTATCCGAGCGACAATTTGTTCCTGATCCGGAAGGGGTGGCAACGGCAGACGAAAAGATTTCATCTCGTGCAAATGGATATGCTTAAGCCCACTTCCAGATGAGAGAGCAGCTAATTGCCGGCGGAAGATGGACGAGTCGAAAAACAGCGCCAAGAAATCCGATGTGACCCTGCCCATGCGGGGCCGAAGCAAGGCCACAGAAACGAAAATACTGAATTCGGGTGCACCACGTGGGACAACTCTAGCCACACCCAAGGTCCCATCCTTCGACACCAGAACGTCGCCTGGACGAGGAGCCACCCGCTTGATGAAACTACGGTGATCCGATGTGGATATGTAACGACACGGGGTGAATGAGATGCCTGGACCACGCGTAAGGTTCTCTACAGTCAAGAATGGCACCCCCGACTCCACATAAGCAGGGGTATGGTGCACACCATCAATCACCCTCTCGACAACCAGTCCGAGTCGATCGAAACTTGTCACACTCGACAGCAATTCGGATATGAGAGCAACCTCAACCTTCCCTAGTTTGACTTCCGCCCTCCTTGCATCCTCTATTCTGCTGTCAAGCGCATCAAGGATCTCCGCGATCCGCCCCTGTTCATCCAACGGAGGATACGGAACCTTCCACCCTAAGGTCTCCCGCGGACGCACCCGAGTATGGCTTCCTGTAGTCCCAATTGCACAGGCCTGAAGCTTGCCCGAGAAATCTCCAGAAGAAAATAATCTTTTATAGAACCGAAGGTCCACGTCTACATTACTTTTAGGCACATATACCATAAACTCCGTAGACGCAACGTCACAGCCATCTCCTCGCGGATGCTCTGCTATCTGCACTCGCGGAATCCTAGGATTTAGCTTCGATACCAGAACACTAGGCGCTCCGACTAGAAACTTTTGACTCTCAATATCTCTGCCCGCCTGGGCAACCGGCCCAGCGTGAGAGTCGAAAGCAGGTAGGCTATAGTGCGTAAATACCGTATCCGGTCGGAGTGCTGGGTTCACTGCCACCGAGGAGATCGAGAAGATTTCTCCCAAAGGGCAAACTGGCCACCGGTCAATGTCACGCATAGCCGAGCTCCTTCAGGTAGTCCTCCAGGCGGGCGGCGGCGGCTTCGCGTTGGGCTTCGAGGTCGCGGAGGGTGACCGCGTACTTGTCGGCCCAGGTGCGGAAGGCCGTCTCGAACAAGCGCCGCGCGGCGGCCGTACGGGAGTCGAGGCGCGTGGCCAGGGCAGTGCGGAGGACGCCGAGGACGAGATCGCGGCGCTGGTCCTCGTCCAGCATCTCAGCGGCCATGTGGAGCCGGGGCATGAAGTCGCCCTCGAGCGCGGAGACCTTCCGGCGGGCGGCGGCGACCTCGGCCTTGAGCTTCTTCAGCTCTTCCTCCGACAGCCGGTCCTCCGGTTCCTCGGTCTCGTCCTCCTCATCCTCCGGCTTGGCGGTGGCGGCCTTGTACTGTCCGTTCAGCTCGGCGTACCGCGCCTCGGCCTCCTCCAGCTCGACCAGGTACTCCGGAATGAGCTCGGGGACCACCCGATGGTCGCGGGCCTTGCGCTTCTCGGCGGCGACCTTCTGCTTGTCCCAGTACTCCGCCGTCTCCTCGTCCTTGTCGAACGCGTCCTCGATGGTGGCGATCCAGCCGTCCACCACGCCGTCGAAGCCGTTCAGGGACAGCGTCTTGATGTCGTACTGCGTCTCGCCCCACCAGGCGGCCACGACGCCGGCCAGCTCGAACCGGTCGAGCATGCCGAGCGGCTGCAACTCGGCCACGAAGGAGTTCAGCAGCTCCCTGCGAATCTCCATCACCTCGCGCGACTCGGGCAGCTCGACCAGGCGCTTGCTGTGCCGCGTCCACCAGTCGGCGAACGCCTCGCGAAGCCGGACCTCGGCGGGGGCGGCCAGCTCGGGCAGGCGCTCGGCCGTACGCTGCCAACCTTCGGGGAGGAAGTCGTAGTAGGCGGCGTCCCGCTCGGCGAACAACTCGCCGGCGTCGATGCCGAAAGCACGGAACAGGCGCTCCTTGTCGCGCACCTCGCTCTTCGGCACGCCGCCGTTCAGGTGGGCGCGTACGTCCTGCGGCTCGGGCGGCGGGGTGTTGTCGACATAGCGGCGGATGTTGAGGTTGAAGTCGTTCTCCCGCAGTTCCTTGATATCGACCACACGGGCGAAGCCGGGGATGTCGGTGTACTCCTCGTACGCGGCGACGATCTTCTCGGCGTGCTGCGGGTCGAGGAAGTTCTGCGCGCGGCCGGGGGTGAACTCGCGGTCGGCGTTGATGAACAGCACCTTGCCTTGCCGCTCCTCCGGCCGCGGGTCGCTGCCGCGCAGGACGAGGATGCAGGCGGGGATGCCGGTGCCGTAGAACAGGTTTGGCGCGAGGCCGATGACCGCCTCCAGACGGTCGTCGCGGATGATGCCCTCGCGGATGTCCCTCTCCTTGCCGCCCCGGAACAGCACGCCGTGCGGCATGACCGTGGCCCCGACGCCGTCTGGGGTCAGCACCGCGAGCACGTGCTGGGCGAACATCAGATCGGCCTTCTTGCCGGTCTCCGGCGCGAAGCCATACCGGAACCGCTCGGGGTGCTCCATGCCGGCCCGCACGTAGTTCTGCGAGAACGGTGGGTTGGTGAGCACCCGGTCGAACAGCAGCAGCTCGCCGTCCTCGGTGTGGGCCGGGTTGGCGAGGGTGTCGTCGTTCTCCAGACCGGCGTTGTTGATCCCGTGCAGGAGCATGTTCATCTTCGAGATGGCCCAGGTGCCGCCGTTGTACTCCTGGCCGTACAGGCTCAGGTCGCGGTGGTCCTGGCCGTGCTCCTCGACGTATTCCTTGGCATGGATGAGCATGCCTCCCGAGCCGGAGCACGGGTCGTAGACGCGCATGCCGGGGCCGGGCTTGACCAGGCCCACCATCATCCGGACGACCCCACGCGGGGTGTAGAACTCCCCGCCCTTCTTGCCGGCTGAGTCGGCGAACTGCCCGATCAGGTACTCGTACGCGGCACCGAGCAGGTCGGGAAACTCGAAGTCCTCGTTGCGCAGCTTGTAACGGTTGAAGTGATCGACGAGCTGCTGCAGCCGCTTGTCCGGGATGGTCGACTGGCCGACCTTGCGGGTGAAGTCGATGTGCTCCAGCACACCTTCGAGCGACTCGGAGTTGGCCGTCTCCAGCGCGTGCAGCGCCTTATTGAGCAGGTCGCCGACACCCTTGGTGCGGGAGTACGCCCTGATGTACTCCCAGCGGGCCTCCTCCGGAACGAAGAAGTCGTCTTCGTAGAAGTCCGGGTTCTCCGCGCTGCGCTCCGCCTCCTCGCGGCTGCGCCCCTTGGCCACGAGCCTCGCGATGAGCTGTTCCCGCACCGTTTCGAACTGGTCGGAGCAGCGCTTCAGGAACAGCATCCCGAAGATGTACTCCTTGAATTCCGAGGCGTCCATCTTGCCGCGGAGGATGTCCGCCGCTCCGAACAGATGCCGTTCGAGCTGCGGCAACGTCAGCTTCGCCACGCGGTGGCCTTTCTCCTTCGACCAGTGAGACGGACGGCGCCGTAGGCGCCGAGAGCAGTCTCGCAGGACCCGCCCGCGCAGGACCCGGTTCTCCGACCGCTCGGCGAGAGTAGCGGATTGCCAGTGTTCCTGTCCACGTCACACTATCTGCTTGTGTATGCAACTCACTAGCTACACGCTCTCGTAGTCGTGCTGGAGTGGATCCGGCACGCGATGCCCGCGACGCCCCTCTGCATATTGACGCGAACCCCGACCTTTCGGTGGTCCTTCCGACATCGACGACGAGGTCAACGTCCCGGTAGACAGCACCGCTCCCCTGACAGACGCCAGGTACGACCGCCCGCCGCACGTTCGTGGGCGAGGGTCGCCATGACGGGAGACAGGACGGTCGATCCGGCGGATCAGGCTGGCCTCGTCGCCCGTCTTCGCGAGATCGTCGAAGGTGGTCTCCGAAACGACGCCGTCCAGGCCATCATCGAGTTCCGTGCTCCAGCGCGAGCGGAGAGGGTCTTCACGGCAAGGGCGCCGTCCGAGGGCTGCTCGACCGGCCGACAGTGATGCCGTTGCCTCACTCACCCCGTTACGCGTGGCGGAACGAGCTCCTCAAGGGCTCTGAGGAGAACTGCTGACGCGAATGTCGGAGGCGGCTGGTAGAAGGTGAGCCATGGGCGTGAGCGTGGATGAGTTCCTGGCCTTGCTGGCCAGGCTGCCCGAAGTCGAGCAGAGCTACGGCGGCGAGTGGGTCTCGCTGAAGGTGGACGGCAAGGGCTTCGGATATCTGTGGGAGAAGACCCGGACCGTCGGGCTCAAACAGACGATCGAGGAGCAGATCGCGCTGGTGTCCGAGCGTCCCGAGGTCTTCGAGGTGCAGTTCACCGCGGGACGCTTCGGCTGGGTCGTGGTGAAGCTCGACAGGATCGAGGAGGACGAGCTCTTCGAACTCGTCACCGAGGCGTGGCTGCTGACCGCGCCGAAGGACCTGGTCGAGGCGCACGAGCCCGAGCTCCTGCCATAGCCGCCTGCCCGCGAGGTCTCCGCCTGTCGGTAGGGCGGGCGCGGGCCCGGGCGATCGCGGGGAACGGCGGATTTCCGAGCGAGCGGGTGACGTTCCGATGAGCCCTGCCCCCGGTGTTCCCCGGGGGCAGCGGCCGCGCCGTGGTCATACCGTGGCCATCGCGTGCGGACCTGGAAAACGGCCCACGACCCTGAAAAACGACCGAGGCCGGTGATCTGGGATCACCGGCCTCCGGAGTGATGAGCTCCCGCGATAGGACTCGAACCTATAACCTGCCGGTTAACAGCCGGCTGCTCTGCCGATTGAGCTACACGGGATCGTGCTGTACTGCTGTTACTTCCTGCTCCGCTCGTTCCGGCCTTTCGGCTTTCCTTGCGGCGCGGAACTAGATTAGCGCACTCCGGGGGGTGTCTGTCACATCGATTCCGTCCGCGAGTCGTCGGGTCTTGATCGGCGTACGGCAAAGAGCGCCCGGACGCCCCGGAAGCCCGCCCGGGCGGGGCCGCGGCGGCTGCTGTTGGATAGAGACAGGCCCTCGGGGTAGGGGGGCGGGGAACACGAGCGCGGAGGTGGAAGATGCGATACAAGGCGATGTTCGCCACCGGGCTGGCCGTCGGCTACGTCCTCGGCACCCGGGCCGGGCGAGAGCGCTACGAGCAGATCAAGCGCTTCGCACAGCGGCTCGCGGACAGCCCCACGGTGCAGGAGGCGGCGGGGCTGGTCGGCGCCCAGGCTTCGAAGGTGGCGGGCAAGGCCAAGGACCTCGCGGGCGACAAGGTGCCGTTCCTCAGGAAGACGGAGTCGTCCTGGGAGTCCGACAGGACCGACCGGGTCGGCACGGCCACCGGCTGGCCGGCCGGCGCCGACCAGATCCCCTGAGCCGATCCCCCGGCAGACCACACCCGGACCGCGGCCGGCCCGTTCCCACGTTGCGGACAGGGCGGGGCGGGTCGCCTCCCGGCAGGCCATACACACGGACCGCGGCCGGCGAGCCGCGGCCACGCACGGCGGGCCCCCGACCCCGGCCGGGGCCCGCCGCTCGCCAAGCGCGAGCGGGCGCCACAAGAGCAACCGCGCCGAGATCACGCCCGATCGGCACCCCGCACCGTACGGCCCCGGCAGGACACGCTCAGGGACGGAACAGGTCGGCGACGTCGTCCCCGTAGGGGTCCCGCGCGGTCCTGCGGGTGCGGGGGGCCGTGATGGAGGCTTTCACGTCCCAGCTGAAGCGGGTGGCGACGGCCACGGACTCCGCCGCATAGCCCTTGCCGGGCCGCCACACCGCCTGGACCACGATCGGCTTCCCGGTCAGGTCGGTGGCGATCCCCCAGAAGACGGTGATCGCGCCGAACCGGGGGTCGAGCCGCCCGCCGAGCATGGTCCGGAACGACTTGGACATCGCGAACAGCTTGCCGAAGGTGGTCGTGCCGCGGTAGCTCCACGTCTTCTTGACCGCGCGGTCGTCGGCATCGTGGACCGCCGATCCCGGTCTGCTGCTCGACGCGGAGGCGACCAGGGCTTTGAGCGTCCCGAGGTCGAAGGCGTCGATGATCTGGTCACCGTAGAGCGCCGCGCCGCCGGGCGCCTTCCCGATCTTCGCCCACGACGTGCCGCCGTACGCCGGGCCCGCGCCGTAGAGCACGGCGCCGACGCTGCGCACACGATGTGCCGCCAAACCGACCCGGGCGAGGTCACCCGCGCGCCGGTCGCCGCCTGCGGCGTCCTCTCTCAGAAACTGCAGACTGCAGTTGTCCCACAGCATCGACCGCTTCATGTCCGCGGCCACGACCCCGCCGGGGCCCAGCCGCGCCATGCCCGTCACGTGGGGGTCGCTGCTCCCGCCCTTGCAGTAGCCGCGGGGCAACTCGTCCACCCGCGGGTCGCGCGGCCAGGCGACCGACGTGTGCTGGAAGATCTTCACCGGGCTGCCCTGGGCCTCAAGCCGCCGCACGGCGGCCACCACGTCGACCGCCGCCGCCTGCGCGGGCACCGGCAGAGCCGCGATCCCGAGCACAGCCGCCGTCATCACTCGCCATTTCATGCGAAGTGATCATTCCATGGCCCGTGCCGACGTCAGACGCCGAGGCTGCGCCGTACCTCTTCGAGCGCCTGCTCGGCGTGCGCGCGCAGGCCCGGGTCCTTCGCGTCGAGGCCGGGGTCGAAGATGAACTCCCAGCGCGGGGTGTCGTAGCCGGGGATCCGGCGGGCGACGAGGCGCACTCCCCCGCGGCCGTCGATGGTCACATGGCGGCTCGCGACGATCGTCGAGGTCACCCGCTCGCGGATCGTCTCCGGCAGCCTGCCCGGCTCGGGCAGGAGGGACCGGTGGACGGATCCGTCCGTCATCGTGACCGTCACGCCCTCCTCGTCCCACACCGCCTTGTCCATGAGGTGCCACGGCAGGCGCGGCCCGTCCGGCAGGTACAGCGCCCGCGTGGTGGCGACGGCGTGGCCGCCCTCCGGCGTACGCGCGTGGCTGATCGGGCGCTCCCCGCTCTCCAGCGCGAGAGCCGTACGGACCTCACGGGGCAGCCGGGAGCCGAACAGGCGGGACAGCGAGGGCTTGGGAGGAGTCAAGAGGCACCGCCAGCGTACGACGACCGATAACACCCCCGAGGCTATCCGGCGGCCCCGCCCCTCCTGTCGCACGGCTCCGAGCGCGGGATCCGTGCGACCCGGGCGAGGAGCCGCTCCGCGCTCAGGGGAGCCACTCCCGGAGTCCGGCGAGATGCCCGAGTTCCGACTCGACACGCCGCCTGTCGTCGGCGGTGAGCTCCAGACCACGCAGATCGGTGAGCCAGGGATCGGCGGGCTCACCGAGGACCGTGGCCAGGTCGACGAGGTGGCACAGGACGATGGCCCGCTCGACCGGCGAGGCGTCCACGGCGTGCCTGCGCACGGCGGACTTGAGCGCGCGGAAGGCCTGCAGGTCGTCGTTCTTGAACTCGCGCAGTATCCGGGCGTTGTCGAGCGCCTTGGCCAGGCCCGTCAGCTTCTTCGAACCGCCGTACTCCAGCTCGGCCGGCTCGTCGCGCTGGATGAAGATGATCGAGTTGCCGGACGGATCCATCAGCGTGAACCGGGACGCGCCGGGCCGGTAGCGGGTGATCCGCGGCAGGCCGGAGCTCAGCACCTTCCCATGGACGCGGCGCATCGCCGCGACGAACGCCGCGTGGTAGGGCGCCACGGCGTCGACCATGACCAGGCAGCCTCCGGAATGCTCCCGGGCCGGATCCAGGTCCTTGGGCGCCGGGCCGAAGTGCAGCTCGAATCCGCTCCACCGCAGCGCCAGATAGACATAGGGCTTGGTCTGTTTGTAGGTCGCCTCGAATCCCAGCGCCTCGTAGAACGCCAGGGTCTCCTCCGGCGACGCGCACGGCAGCAACGGCACCGTCGTCTCGTTCGGCCGGACCGCGGGCTCACTCATGTCATCCACCTTTCGGATCGCCCGGCGATGGTCGCAGCCCCCGGCACGGCCCGCATATGGATCGATCCAAGCACCCCTGCGGGCCCGGAACGCGACGAGCGCCTCCCGTGAGCCGGGAGGCGCTCGTCCGCGTCCGAGAAGCGTCAGTCCAGGTAGTCCCGGAGCATCTGGGCCCGGGTGGGGTGGCGCAGCTTGGCCAGCGTCTTGGACTCGATCTGGCGGATGCGCTCACGCGTCACGCCGAACTCCCTGCCGACCTCCTCCAGCGTGCGGGGGTGACCGTCGGAGAGGCCGAACCGGAGCTGGATGATCCGCTGCTCGCGCTCCGACAGGGTGGCCAGGATGTCGTCGAGCTGGTCCTGCAGCATGATGAAGGCCGCGGCCTCCATCGGCACCACCGCGTCGGCGTCCTCGATGAAGTCGCCGAGATCGGAGTCCTCCTCGCCGATCGGCGCCTGAAGCGAGACCGGCTCCTGCGCGATGCGCTGGATCTCCACCACGCGGTCGATGGGCAGGTCCATCTCTGCGGCGATCTCCTCGGGCGCGGGCTCCCGGCCGAGATCCTGGTGGAGCTGCCGCTGCACCCGGACCAATTTATTGATCGTCTCGACCATGTGCACGGGAATCCGGATCGTTCTCGCCTGGTCGGCGATCGCCCGGGTGATCGCCTGGCGAATCCACCACGTCGCGTAGGTCGAGAACTTGTATCCCTTGGTGTAGTCGAATTTCTCGACCGCGCGGATGAGGCCGAGATTGCCCTCCTGAATGAGATCCAGGAACAGCATTCCGCGGCCCACATAGCGCTTGGCGATGGAGACCACGAGCCTGAGATTGGCCTCGATGAGCCGCTGCTTGGCGCGGACGCCCTCCCAGACCAGGTCCTCCAGCTCCGGCTGGGCGAACCTGGCGGCGGGGCTCTCGCAGAGCTTGTCCTCCGCGAACAGGCCCGCTTCGATGGCCTTGGCCAGCTCCACCTCCTCCTCGGCGGTGAGCAGCGGAACCCTGCCGATCTCCCGGAGGTAGATCCTGACCAGGTCGCTGGTCGGAGCGCGTTTGCCGATATCCTCCTCGTCCGGCTTGCCGGGTTCCTCGTCGCCTTGCGGCTCGAGGACCTCAACTCCGTTCTCGGCGAGCATCCGCACGACGCGTTCCAGCGCGTCGGCGGGCAACTCGGATCGGTCGAGCGCGGCGGCCACGTCTTCAACCGTGACGCTCCCGCGTTCCCTTCCCTTCGCGACGAGGTCCGCCACCTGGTCTACCGATGGCGGCCTGCTTGGCAGCACCGATGCACCCACGCAACACAGTGTGCAGGAAAGGCACCACTAAATGGCAGGCCTATTTTTGTCACCCAAGGTAAGGCGGAAGTCAATACCGAATCGAGATCAAAATATATGTTTGACCGCTGTGAGGACTGGAAAGGGACGTTTATTCAGGCCCCACTCGCGCGTTCTCGCAACACCCGTCGCTGCTGTTCCAGCGCCACGAGTTCACCGAACAGCCGGTTGTACTCCTGCTGCTCCTCGACCGGGTTGAGCCGCTGCAGCCGCGACTTCACCTGGGCGACGGCCCGGCCCACCGCGACCTCCTGGATCTTCGCCAGGACGGCCGCGCCGTACCGCTCCTCGACGTTGACGTCGGCGCGCACGGCCTCGACCGCGAACCGGGTGACGAGCGACCTCAGGTCGAGGCCGGTCGCGTCCGGCGCACCGGCGTCGGCCTGCTCCAGCAGCCGGTCGACCCACTCGCGCCCGCCCGGGCCGCCGGCGACGGTCCCCCCCGCCGCCATGACGACCTCGTACAGGGCGACGTGCTCGGGCAGGGTGAACGTCGCCGCGCCGAGCGCGTCGAACTCCGGCCCGAGCAGCGCGGGCCGCTGCACGGCGAGCTTGAGCGCCTCCGCCTCCAGGCGGACGGCGGGGTCCAGGGGCTCCTGCCGCACGGCCGCGGACTGCGCCGGCGCCGCCGTACGGCCCGGCTGCCTGCGCCCGGGAGCGTGCGCGCCGTCCTGCGTCCGCCCCACGACCTGCTGGACGCGCTGGATGACGAAGCCCTCGTCCATGAAGCCGAGCCAGCGGTCGAGGTCCACCACGTAGGTCTTGCGCAGCCCCGGGTCCTTGATCGAGGCCACGACGGGCGCGGCGGCGTCGAGAGCGGCCAGGCGGCCCTCGTTGGTGTTGAGGTCGTAGCGGGACAGAGTGCTGCGGATCGCGAAGGCGAACAGCGGCTCGCGGCCGGCGATCAGGTCGCGCACGGCGGCGTCGCCCTGCTTGACCCGCAGGTCGCAGGGGTCGAGGCCGTCGGGCTGCACGGCGACGAACGTCTGCGTGACGAACTTCTGCTCGTCGGCGAACGCGCGCAGGGCGGCCTTCTGCCCGGCCGAGTCGCCGTCGAAGGTGAAGATCACCTCACCCCGGAACTCGGCCTGGTCGAGCAGCAGCCGGCGCAGCACCTTGATGTGGTCCTCGCCGAAGGAGGTGCCGCAGGTGGCCACCGCGGTCGGCACGCCGGCCAGATGGCAGGCCATGACGTCGGTGTAGCCCTCCACGATGACGGCCTGGGACCGCTTGGCGATCTCCCGCTTGGCGAGGTCCACGCCGTACAGCACCGAGCTCTTGTGATAGATCGGGCTCTCGGGGGTGTTCAGGTATTTGGGGCCGTCGTCGGAGTCGAGCAGCTTGCGCGCGCCGAAACCGATGACGTCTCCGGTGATGTCGCGGATCGGCCAGACGAGCCGCCCGCGGAACCGGTCGACGGGGCCGCGCCTGCCCTCGCGGGCCAGGCCGCCCTTGATCAGCTCCTGGGAGGTGAACCCGCGGGCCATCAGATGCCGCGACAGCGCCTCCCACTCGTTGGGCGCGTAGCCGACCCCGAAGTGCTCGGCGTCGGCCCGCTCGAAGCCGCGCTCGGACAGGAAGCGCCGCCCGGGCGCCGCCTCCGGGGCGGACAGCCGCTCGGCGTAGAACTCGGCGGCGGCGCGGTGCGCCTCGATCAAGCGCAGCCGCTCGCCCTGCTCGCGTCCCGGCACGTAGCCGCCCTGCTCGTAGCGGAGCTGGATGCCGGCGCGCTGGGCGAGCCGCTCGACCGCCTCGGTGAACGTCAGGTTCTCGATCTTGCGGACGAACGTGATGACGTCGCCGCCCTCGGCGCAGCCGAAGCAGTAGTAGTAGCCCCGGGCCGGGGTGACGTTGAAGGAGGGCGACTTCTCGTCGTGGAACGGGCACAGGCCCTTCAGGTTGCCCCCGCCCGCGTTGCGGAGCTGGATGTGCTCGCCGACGACGTCGGCGATCGGCGAGCGCTCCCGCACGAGCGCGATGTCCTCGTCACTGATCCGACCGCTTCGCCCTGCCACGCTGGCGAGTCTAGGGCCTGCCTCCGACAGCCCGGACGCCCCGCCGCCGACGCAGAGGACATGTCACGACTTTCCGGAACAGGTCGTGATGTACGTCTTGGTCCGTTACAAAGGAAAGGTTCGATAACGTCGACCAGGTGGAGATCATGCGATCGGGGAGACTGGCCGCCCTCGCCGGCGCCGCGTTCGTCGCGGCGTCCTGCGGCGCGCCCGCCGGGGTCGCGGGAGTGAGCACGCTGCCGCCCACGCCGCCGCCCGGAAACAGCATCACGGCCACCACCGACGACTCCCAGCCCGGCCACGTCGTGCCCCCGCCCGGGGACGAGCCGGTGCGGGTCCCGCCGCCGAAGATGTCCCCCTACACGTACGCCTTCCCCATCAAGGGCTGCAAGGTGTCGTACTCCCGCAAGCTGCTCGTGCTCCCCAAGACCACGATCTGGGCGAAGAAGGGCTGCGCGTTCGTCTCGCCGGTGGACGGCGTCGTGCAGGAGGTGAACGTCAACAACGCCTGGGCGCCCTCCACCGACCGCGGCCCCGACCGGGAGGGCCGGTTCGTCACGGTCAAGGGCGAGGACGGCGTGCTGTACCTCGGCGGTCACCTCGACTCCGTCGAGGAGGGCGTCACACCGGGCACCAAGGTCAAGGCGGGGCAGCCGCTCGGCCGGGTGGGCAACACGGGCAACGCCCGCGACACCGCGAGCAACCTCTACTTCGCCATCTCCTGGCCGGTCGAGCCGCAGTACTGGTGGGTCCGCCGGGGCATCGTGCCGCCGTGGCCGTACCTGGACGCCTGGGACGACGGCAACCGCACGGTCTCCCCCCGCAAGGCGATGCTCACGCTGCGCAAGAAACTGGGAGCCACCCCGCCCTGCACGCAACTGTGCTCGTCCAGCTCGTCCAACTCCTCCACGAAGCAGCCCACGACGCCCACCCCGGACGAGACCAAGCCGCCCAAGAAGAAGAACGACAAGGACGACGACACGGTCGTCATCCCGCTCTGAGACGCCGTGAACGCGGTCAGCCCGCCTTGAGGCGGCGGTGCGCGGCCACGGACATGCGCCGGTGCCAGCCCATGGCGGACGCGTCGGTGAGCGAGGCGATCTGGTCCACCACCGCGCGCAGCCGTCCCGCGTCGTCGGCGGCCTGCTCGAACTGCGGCCGCAGGGCGGGCTCCAGGGTCGCCGGGGCGCCCCGGAGGATGAGATCGCCGAGCTCGGCGATGATCTCCCGCTGCCGGGCCTGGACGGCGTGGTGGTCCTCCCGCGACATCACGTAGTGCGCCGTCACGCCCTTGAGCAGCGCGCACTCCAGCCGGGTGGTCCTCGGCACCACCAGGTCCGCGTCGTACCGTCCCGGGGCGCTCCGGCCGGCGGGCGCCGGGCGGCAGCCGTACGCCTCGCGCGTGGCGTCCTGCGCGGAGCGGCACAGCCGGCCGATGAGCGCGCTGGTGAGCCGCTTGAGCGCGGCGAGGTCGGCGAGCCCGGCGTCGAAGGCGGCGGGCCACAGCGGCTCGGTGATCAGCCGCGCGAAGGTCTCCGACAGCTCCTCCAGACCGGCGTCGGGCGTGTACCACTGCCTCGTCAGGCGGCACACCTCCAGCCGCTCCTCCGGGTCGCGCAGCGCCGCCATCGTGACGTGGCCGCAGGTCAGCGCGTCCTCCAGGTCGTGCACCGAGTACGCCACGTCGTCGGCCCAGTCCATGACCTGCGCCTCGAAGCCGACCGCGTAGTCGGGCGCGCCCTCCCGCACCCACCGGAAGACCGCCAGGTCGTCGGGGTAGACGCAGTACGGCTGGCCCTCCCCGGCGAGCGGGACGCCCGGAATCCGGCAGGAGGACCCGGCCCAGGGGTACTTGCACACCGAGTCGAGCGTCGCCCGGGTGAGGTTGAGCCCGGCGCTGCGGCCGTCCTCGGTGATGACCTTGGCCTCAAGCCGGGTCAGCAGGCGCAGGTTCTGCGCGTTGCCCTGGAACCCGCCGCACGGCGCCGCCAGTTCGTCGAGGGCGGCCTCCCCGTTGTGGCCGAACGGGGGGTGGCCGAGGTCGTGGGCGAGACAGGCGGTCTCCACCAGGTCGGGGTCGCAGCCGAGGACCTTGCCCATCTCCCGGCCGATCTGCGCGCACTCCAGCGAGTGGGTCAGCCGCGTACGGGGGCTGTGCAGGCCGGTGCAGTCGGCGGGGGCAACCACCTGCGTCTTGGCGGCGAGCCTGCGCAGCGAGGCGCTGTGGAGCACGCGTGCCCGGTCCCGCTCGAACGCGCTCCGCTCGGGGTTGCCGGGCGGCTCAGGCACCCATCGTGCCTGGTCGTGCTCGTCATAGCGGGCCATGCGTCCTCCTTCCCTGTGGCAAGCCCCGTGGCGGCGGGGAATGGAGCGTACCCGCGAAGGTCGGGTTTCACGACAGATCCGGTAGTCCGATGGGAGATTGCCCTCTTGCCCGGTAAGCGGCCGGGGGTGATACTCGGCTTTTGCCGCCCTGGCGCTTCCGGGGAGGAGCCCTGGTGGTGGACGACGAGCTCGCGGAGGTCCTCCGGTCCGGGCCCTTCGAGCGCGCCCTGCGGGCCGCCATCCGCGCGCGGGGCCTGAGCCTCGACCGCCTGCACTCGCGGCTGCGCGAGCGGGGCTTCGAGGTCAGCCTGTCGAGCCTCAGCTACTGGCAGCGCGGCCGGTCCCGGCCCGAGCGCGCCGCCTCCCTGGCGGCGGTCCGGGAGCTCGAGGTCATCTTGTCCCTGCCCGAATACGCCCTGATCGGCCTGCTCGGGCCGCCCCGCCCGCGGGGACGGCGGCCGGAGACGCTCACCGTGCTCAGCCACCACGAGCAGGTGGTGGTGAGCACCGGCCGGCGGCACCGGGTCAGCGCCCGCGTCGTGCTGCGGGCCGCCGCGCCGGGCGTGGACCGGTACGTGGTCGCCCATCCGGCGGGCACCCGGCTGCTGCGCACCGAGTGGTGCCGGCCCGGCCGCGGCGACGACGACGGCACGGGGCTCCTGACCGAGCTGATCTTCCCGCACCCGCTCGGCCCCGGCGAGACCCACGTCGTGGAGTACGTCACCGCCGTCGCCCCGGCCGACCGGTACGACCGGCGCCTGCGGGACCCGGTCGAGCAGCATCTGGTGCAGGTGCGGTTCACGGGCGGGCGGCTGCCGGTGCGGTGTTTCCACACCTGGTCGCCGGACGCGTCGGCGCCGCCCCGCGACACCGGCGAGCTGCGCGTCGACGCGTTCGGCACCGCCCACCTGGTGGACACCGGCGCCCGGCCCGGCGTACGCGGCATCCGCTGGGAGTGGGTCTAGCTCCTGGTGATGCGGACGTCGTCGACACCGGCCTCCACGAGACTGGCGGTCGCCAGGTCGGCCGCCTCGAACTGGATGCGCACGGTCTGGCCGGCGAACCCGGTCAGCGACGCGGTGGCGACGCTCCACGCGCCGTCCCTGTCGGTGGCCGCGCCGAGCTGCTCGAAGACCGTGCTCGTCGTGCCGCCGATGACCTTCACGCGGAAGTAGTCGGCGGAGGAGGAGTTGGACCCGTGGGCGAGATACCAGGACAACGACAGCGTGAGCGTCCCCGAGGCCGGCAGCGTGATCGGCGGTGACGTGATCGTGGTCACTCCCCCGTCGACGTCGCCGTCCCCCGCGCTCGTCCCGGCGGCGGCGCCGGTGACCAGGTCGTAGCTCCCGCTGACCGTGGTGCCGAGCTGCTTGGCCCCGCTGGAGGAGGTCGCGGCGGGGTCGGCGCGCTCCCACGCGCCCGAGGTCGCCGTGTCGGAGCCCGCCGCGTTCGCCGTCCAGCCGGTCGCGGTCTCGAAGGTGTCGGAGTAGACGACGGCGGGCGGCGTGCCCGTGCCGCAGTACGCGGACTCCTTCCCGATGACCCGGTAGACGCAGTCGGCGTTCTGGACGAGCAGCAGCGCGGCCGCCCGGTTGCGGGAGGTCTCCCGGTCGATCGTCTCGTCGGGCGAGTAGAAGCCGGGGCTGCTCCCCCGGGGATACATCTCGAACGTGTACGTGAAGATCTTGTAGGTGCCCCACATCCAGTCGTCGATCGAGCCGTCGGTGATGTAGAGGTCGCTCGCCTGCTCGGCGGTGTACCCGTTGGTGGCCGCCATGCTGCGGCCGAGAGCGGCGTGCGCGTCCCGGTCGTCCTGCGTCATGCCCGGGCCGGTGTCGGCCGTCGTGTACCCGTACGGCCACAGGACGAGCTCGCTGTAGGTGTGCCAGTCGATGGCGGCCTTGATCTGCTGGACGCCGCCGACCACCCGGCCGCGGACGAAGTCGGCCGCCGCCTTGACCTCCGGGGCCGACTCGGCGGCCGATCCGCGGTAGGTCTCGCTCGACGGGGTGCCGGAGGATCCGCCGCAGCAGCCCCACCTGTAGCCCCAGTTGCGGTTGAGGTCGGTGCCGACGCTGGAGGTGCCGGCGTTGGGCTGGCGGTTCTTGCGCCAGGACCGGTAGGAACCGGTGGCGACGTCGTACTCGCCGCCGTCGGGGTTGAGGTCGGGCAGGATCCAGATTTCCCGCGTGTTCACCAGGTCGGTGATCTGGGCGTCGCCGCCGTAGCCGTCGGTGAACAGGCGCAGCAGGTAGATCGCCATCTCGACGGTCAGGTGCTCGCGCGCGTGCTGGTGGGCGGTGAACAGCACCTCCGGCTCGTTCTCGTCGGTGGCCACGTTGTCGCTGATCTTGACGCCCATGAGGTCGCGGCCCTCGTAGGAGCGGCCGTAGCTGAACCTGCGGGCGATCGTGGGATGGGCGGCGACGACCTGGTCCACCAGCGCGCTGAGCTCGGCGTGGTTGTGGTAGCCGGAGTCCCCCGCGGGGAAGTCGAAGGTCTGCGGGCCGGCGGGCTCGGCCGGGGGCGTCAGGTCGGTGACCTTGAACCCGAGCCGCCGGATGGCGTCGGACTCCTGGAGCGTCGCGGTGACGACCATGCTCCGGCCGTGCACCTCGTCGATCGCGGCCCCGGTGCGGGCCACCGCGCTGCGCTGCGCGACGGTGGCCGGGCCGTCCACCTGGTACTGCCTCGACGGCGACGGCTCCTGGTCCGCCCGCCCCGCGGGTGCGTCCCCGGCGGCCGTGAGCGGGGCCGCCGGCGGGACGGCCGACGACACGGGGGCGGCGCCGAGCAGCGTGGGGAGGGTGCACAGCAGCGCCGCGGCGATCGCGAGCGCCGGCGGGCGGCGACGTCTTCTCACTCCACGTCCTTCCTTGCGGTAGGTACGTAGAGTGATCACTCAGGCGGGCGGCTTCAACGGTCACCGGGCCGTGTCGCGCGACCCGGTGAACCACCCCCACTCCGACCTGGACATTCCACAACGAGTCCGGATGTTCTGTGGAATTTCAACTCATCGGGTGTCGGACTCCGCGCAGGTCAGCGCGGCGCGGCCCGCCTCGAGCCGCGCCACCGGGATACGGAACGGCGAGCAGGAGACGTAGTCGAGGCCGATCCCGTGGCAGAAGTGGACCGAGTCGGGGTCGCCGCCGTGCTCGCCGCAGATGCCGATCTTCAGGCCCGGCCGGGTCCGCCTGCCCTCCTCGGCCGCGATCCGCATCAGGCGGCCGACGCCCTCACGGTCGATGGACTCGAACGGCGAGACCCCGAAGACGCCCAGGTCGAGGTACCTGCCGAAGAAGCCGCTCTCCACGTCGTCGCGGGAGAAGCCCCAGGTCATCTGGGTGAGGTCGTTGGTGCCGAACGAGAAGAACTCGGCGGACTCGGCGATCTGCCCGGCCGTCAGCGCCGCCCTCGGCACCTCGATCATCGTGCCGATCGCCGCCTCCACGCCCGCCTCGGCGAGGATGCGCTCCGCCTCCTCCCGTACGATCTCCAGCTCCTGCACCGCGCCGACCAGCGGGATCATGATCTCCGCCCGGGCGCCCTCGACCCTCCGTGCCGCCGCGGCGATGGCCCGCACCTGCATGGCGAACAGACCGGGGATCGTCAGGCCGAGCCGTACGCCGCGCAGGCCCAGCATGGGGTTCTGCTCGTGCAGCCGCTTGACCGCCGCCAGGAGCCTGCGGTCCCGGTCGTCCGCTCCCTTCCCCGCCCGTTCTTCCGCGACGGCCACCTTCACGGCCAGGTCGGTGAGGTCGGGCAGGAACTCGTGCAGCGGCGGGTCGATCAGCCGGATCGTCACCGGCAGCCCGCGCATGGCCGTGAAGATGCCGGTGAAGTCGCCGGTCTGCAGCGGTTCCAGCGCGTCCAGCGCGGCCTGCCGCTCCTTGGGCGTCGCGGCCAGGATCAGGTCCTCCACGAGCCGCCGCCGCTCCCCCAGGAACATGTGCTCCGTACGGCACAGCCCGATGCCCTGGGCGCCGTAGCGGCGGGCGCGCGCGGCGTCCTCGGCGGTGTCGGCGTTGGCCCACACGGCGAGCCGGCGGACGGAGTCGGCGTGGGTCATGATCCGGTCGACGGCCCGCACCAGCTCGTCCCCGGCCGGCTCGCCCTCGAAGTACTCGGCGACCGGCGAGGCCGTGACGGGGACCTCGCCGAGGTAGACGGCGCCGGTGCCGCCGTCGATGGAGATCACCTCGCCCTCGTTCACGACGATCCCGCCTGGCGCGGTGAAGCGGCGGGCGTGCGTGTCGACGTCCAGCTCCTCGGCCCCGCACACGCAGGTCTTGCCCATGCCGCGGGCCACCACCGCGGCGTGGGAGGTCTTGCCGCCCCTGGAGGTGAGCACACCCTGCGCCGCGATCATCCCGGCGAGGTCGTCGGGGTTGGTCTCCCGCCGCACGAGGATGACCGCCTCGCCCCGCCCCGCCAGCTCGACGGCCCGCTCGGAGCTGAAGACGGCCTTGCCCGCGGCGGCGCCGGGTGAGGCGTTCATGCCGTGGGTCAGCCTGCGGTTGCCCGCCGTCGCGGCGAAGCGGGGGAACATGAGCTGGGCGAGCTGGTCGCCCGTGACCCGGATGACCGCCTCGTCCATGTCGATGAGGCCCTCGTCCACGAGCTGGGTGGCGATGCAGAAGGCGGCCTCGGCCGTGCGCTTGCCGACGCGGGTCTGCAGCATCCACAGCTTGCCGCGCTCGATCGTGAACTCGATGTCGCACAGGTCGCGGTAGTGCCGCTCCAGCGTCGCCATGATGTCGAGGAGCTCGCGGTAGGCAGGGGGGTTGATGGTCTCCAGCTCCTGCAGGGGAACGGTGTTGCGGATGCCTGCGACGACGTCCTCGCCCTGGGCGTTGCGCAGGTAGTCGCCGTAGACGCCCTGGCGTCCCGAGCCGGGGTCCCGGGTGAATGCGACGCCGGTCCCGGAGTCGGGGCCCATGTTGCCGAACACCATGGCCACGATGTTGACGGCCGTGCCGAGGTCGGCGGGGATGCGCTCCTGGCGGCGGTAGAGGATCGCGCGCGGGGCGTTCCAGGAGTCGAAGACCGCCCTGACGGCGAGGTCCATCTGCACACGGGGGTCGGCGGGGAAGTCGCGGCCGGTCCGCTCGCGGACGATGCCCTTGAAGGTCTCGACCAGCCGCTGGAGGTCGGCGGCGTCGAGGTCGGTGTCCTCCCGCTCGCCCTTGAGGTCGTCCATCGCGTCCTCGAACAGCTCGTCGCCGATGCCCAGGACGGTCTTGCCGAACATCTGGATGAGCCGGCGGTAGGAGTCCCACGCGAAGCGGTCGTTGCCCGACTGCTTGGCCAGCCCGAGGACCGAGTCGTCGTTGAGGCCGATGTTGAGGACGGTCTCCATCATGCCGGGCATCGAGAACTTCGCCCCCGACCTCACGCTGACCAGCAGCGGGTCGTCGGCCTGGCCGAGGCGCTTGCCCATGCGCGCCTCCAGGGCGGCGAGGTGCTCGCCGATCTCCCCCTCCAGCCCGTCGGGCATGCCGCCATGGCGGAGGTAGTGACGGCACGCCTCGGTGGTGATCGTGAAGCCGGGAGGCACGGGCAGGCCGATGTTGGTCATTTCCGCCAGATTGGCGCCCTTACCACCGAGGAGGTCTTTGAGGTCCTTGTTGCCCTCGGTGAAGTCGTAAACGTACTTGGGCATGTGACGCTCCTTCGCCGACTTCAAAGAAACCGCGGACGCGGCCCGCAACCGGACTGTACCTAGGAAAAGCAGCACCAAACATCACCCTTCACCACATATGGCGTCTAAGCAGGTAGAAGGGCTGCCAGAGGTCTAATCCAATCAAAGATCGGTCGTTTTTCCGGAGGGCGCAGACTGGTATAAACCAATTCGCGGTCAAGCGCGTCGCACAGCCCCCGGGACATCGGAGGGGAAATGGTTTAGACCATTGTCCGGTAAGGCGGAGTTCCGGTGCGTCGGCGATACCGGCGCGACGGTCTGCGATATAAACGAGGCACCCTCCGAACGCAGTCGAACATGAGGGGTTTCAGTGTCGCGAGGGGTGTCGGCGCGGAGGATCTGGCCGGTCATGGCGGCGGCGGTGGCCGGGCTCGGCGCGGTGGCGGCGACCGCCGGCTGCGGCGGCGCGCGGGTCGCCCCCGAGGAGTACGCCTCCGCCACGCCGTCACCGTCCTGGAAGGCGTGCGAGGAGACCGCCTCCTCCTCCGGCTTCGAGTGCGCCACGCTCCAGGTGCCGCTCGACTACGCCAAGCCCGAGGGCAGGAAGATCGGTATCGCCCTGGTCCGGCTGCGGGCCACCGACCAGAGCCGGCGCATCGGCTCCCTGGTCTTCAACTTCGGGGGTCCCGGCGGCTCCGGCGTCACGACGCTCATGAACGCGGCCCACGCGTTCTCCACGTTGAACACCCGCTACGACCTCGTCAGCTTCGACCCGCGCGGAGTGGAACGCAGCAGCGGCATCCGCTGTCTCAGCGGCCCGCAGATGGACCAGTACATGAGCAGGGAGCCGAGCGAGAACGCCGCGGCCGAGACCAAGCTCGTCACCGGATTCGCGCAGGGATGCGAGCGCAACGCGGGCTGGATCCTGCCCTATGTCGGCACCGTCAACGCGGCACGCGACATGGAGACGCTGCGGGCGGCCCTCGGCGAACCGCGCCTCGACTACCTGGGCTTCTCCTACGGCACCCACCTCGGCGCGGTGTACGCCACGCAGTTCCCGAAAAAGGTGGGGCGGATGGTGCTCGACTCCGCCGTCGACCCCTCGATCGGCATGCTCGAGATGGCCAAGACCCAGGCCCTCGGCTTCCAGAAGGCGTACGAGGACTACCTGGCCGACTGCGCCAAGACGCGGACGAGCTGCCCGCTGGGCGCCGACCCCGCCGCCGCCAACGCCACCGTGCTGCGGCTCCTCGACACCCTGTCCCGCACGCCGGGGAAGGTGGGCTCGCGCACGGTCACCGAGGACGTGGCCCGGGCCGGCATCACCCAGGCGCTCTACAGCAGGCTCACCTGGCCGCTGCTGACCGAGGCCCTGGACGAGGGCCGGAAGGGCAGGCTCGACGGCCTGCTCGCGCTGGCCGACCAGTACGCCGGGCGGCAGCCGGACGGCACCTACTCGACGCTGCAGTTCTCGCTGCCGTCGGTGCTGTGCGTCGACAGCACCGACCGGCCCACGGTCGCCCAGGCCGAGGAGCTGGCCCGGCGGCTGGAGAAGCGGAGCCCGATCTTCGCCTCGACCGCGATCAGCGCGGGGTCGTGCAGCGTCTGGCCGGTGCGCGGGGACGACGCCGCCAGGCACGTCGACGCCACCGGGTCCAATCCCATCCTGGTGGTCGGCGTGACGAACGACCCGGCCACGCCGTACCAGTGGGCGCCGCGGCTGGCCGAACAGCTGCGCACCGGCGTGCTGCTGACGCTGAACGGCGAGGGACACGGCGCGTACGGCCAGAGCAGGTGCATCGACGACAAGGTCGACGCGTTCCTGCTGGAGGGGAAGGTCCCGGCCAACGGAACGCGCTGCGACTGAGCGCGCTCCCGGCCGGGTCGTCCGTCCGCGGCCGCGCAGGGCCTCGACCTCCGGCAGCCCGGTGGGGTGGCCGCTGCGCGTTCCCCGCGTCCCGGGACGAGCGCTCCGGTTCCCGCCCTCACCCGCACCGCCGCTGACACCACCCGGCACCACGCCGACAGCACCGCCTGGTGACACGCCGACAGCACCGCCCGGTGACAGCGCAAAGCGCCTGTCCGGAAATTTCCGGACAGGCGCCTTGTCGTGGTGATCTAGTCGTTGAGGTGCTGGCGCAGGTACGACTCGACCTGGTCGAGCGCGACCCGCTGCTGGGCCATGGAGTCCCGCTCGCGGATCGTCACGGCCTGGTCCTCCAGGGTGTCGAAGTCGACCGTGATCGCGAACGGCGTGCCGATCTCGTCCTGGCGGCGGTAGCGGCGGCCGATGGCGCCCGCGTCGTCGAAGTCCACGTTCCACCGGCGGCGCAGCCGCGCCGCCAGGTCGCGGGCCTTCGGCGACAGGTCGGCGTTGCGCGACAGCGGCAGCACCGCGACCTTGACCGGGGCCAGGCGGTGGTCGAGGCGCATCACGGTCCGCTCCTCCATCACGCCCTTGGCGTTGGGCGCCTGGTCGACGGTGTAGGCGTCGATGAGGAAGGTCAGCGTCGCGCGGTCCACACCGGCCGCCGGCTCGATGACGTACGGCACGTAGCGCTCGCCCGACTCCTGCTCGAAGAACGACAGGTCGGTGCCGGACGCCTTGCCGTGCGCGGTGAGGTCGAAGTCGGTGCGGTTGGCGATGCCCTCCAGCTCACCCCACTCGCCGCCGGCGAAGTTGAAGCGATACTCGATGTCCACAGTCCGCTTCGAATAGTGGGACAGCTTCTCCTTCGGGTGCTCGTAGAGCCGGAGGTTGTCCTTGTTGATGCCGAGGTCGACGTACCAGCGCAGGCGCTCGTCGATCCAGTACTGGTGCCACTCCTCGTCGGTGCCCGGCTTGACGAAGAACTCCATCTCCATCTGCTCGAACTCGCGGGTGCGGAAGATGAAGTTGCCCGGGGTGATCTCGTTGCGGAACGACTTGCCGATCTGGCCGATGCCGAACGGGATCTTCCTGCGGGCCGACTGCTGGACGTTCAGGTAGTTGATGAAGATGCCCTGGGCGGTCTCCGGCCGCAGGTACGCCAGGCCGGACTCGTCCTCCACCGGGCCGAGGAAGGTCTTCAGCAGGCCGCTGAACTGCTTCGGCTGGGTGAAGGCGCCCTTGTTGCCGCAGTTGGGGCAGGTGATGTCGGCCAGGCCGCCCGCCGGCTCGCTGCCGTGCTTGGCCTCGTACGCCTCGACGAGGTGGTCGGCGCGGTAGCGCTTGTGGCACGACTGGCACTCGGTGAGCGGGTCGGTGAAGGTGTCGACGTGACCGCTGGCCTGCCAGACCTCGCGGGCGAGGATGACACAGGAGTCGAGGCCGACGACGTCGTCGCGGCCCTGCACCATGGCCTTCCACCACTCGCGCTTCACGTTGTTCTTGAGCTCGACACCGAGGGGGCCGTAGTCCCAGGACGCCCGCAGGCCTCCGTAGATCTCGCTCGACGGGAAGACGAGCCCGCGGCGTTTGGCGAGGCTGACGATCGTTTCCAAGACGTCGGTGCGACGTGCCATCAGTGGAACTCCATCCGGCTGGGTGTCGGCGTTGAGATCGGGGTCAGCGGTGCGCTGATCGCTGAGGCGGGCGGACCGGCCGGTTGCCTGCCTGCGGCGGCGGGATGTCCGGCCACCTGCCCGGATCTGGGCTCAAGCTTAGGGGAATCCGGCGCCCCCGCGCTCAAGCCTTGCCCGGGGTGCCCGCGTTCGCCTCCTCGCCGGGGAGCGCGTAGACGCCTTCGAAGGCGCCGGGCTCGTTGATCATAAGGGTCATCAGCGGATACATGACCATTCGCGCCGCCGACAGGGCGCGGCGGTAGTAGCCCGCGCCCTCCCACTCGCTGACCACGGCCCACAGGGCCGGCTCGTCCACCGACCTGCCGATCTGCCCGCGCAGGTATCCCGGCTGCGCGGCCAGCAGGTCGAGGATGGCGCGCGCCTGGGCGGCGAACTCGTCGGCGCGGGCGCCCGGCACCGAGTAACGGATCACGGCGAGCATGCCGCCCAGCATGCCACCCCTCCCGTACGCCCCGCCGGGAGGGGGCGACGCGGGCGGAAAGGCCACAGCGGGCGACATGACCGGGCACTCTCCGGAGGGATCGGCACTGAGCGCCCCTCCCGCCGACCGCTCCGCCACGAGCTCCTCCTCGCGATGCACCACCCTGGACACCGCTCCTTCCGGGCGAACTTCGGCGGTCGCGGCACTAGGCTCGAACGCGTGGGAAGCGAAACCGAACCGCCGCGCCGTCAGGTGCCGGCGCATCCTCTGGCGAGGAAGCCCCCCGCCGGGGCGAACGCGGCGTCCCCGCGGGCGCGGCGGCCGCTGCCGCCGGGCGAGCAGTTCTTCACGCCCGGCGCGACCGGGCTGCGCGCGGCGGTCGAGCGCAGGAGCGCCGCGTCGCTGGTCTTCCTGTTCCAGCAGCCCCGATGGCTGGCCCCGCTGGTGATGGTGGCCCTGCTGATCGCCGGACTGGTGGTGCCCGACTGGCGGGGCGGCGTGGCCGTGCTGCCGGTGCTCGCGTTCATCGCCTGGCTGGCCTACCTGTCGTGGCCGTCGCTGCGTCCGGTGGGCCGGTTGCTGCGGGTGGCGGTCGGGACGTTCCTGGTTCTCCTCGCCGCCACACGTTTCGGACTGATCTGACGCGAACCGGCCTAACCTGATAGGTCGTAGGGCGAAGCCGTACACAGGAGTCCTGATGACGAAGAGCCGCGACGCCGTCCACGAGATACTCCGGCAGAGCCGGGGGTTCCGCAGCGCCCAGGACGTGTTCGCCGAGATGCGCGCGGTCGGCTCGAAGATCGGCCTGACGACCGTGTACCGGGCGCTCCAGTCCCTTTCCGACTCCGGCCGGGTCGACGTGCTGCGCACCGACGAGGGCGAGTCGGTCTACCGGGCCTGTCAGACCGACACCCATCACCACCACCTGGTGTGCCGTGTGTGCGGTCGTACGATCGAGGTCGCCGGGCCGGACGTGGAGCGCTGGGCCGAGGTCGTCGGCGCCGAGCACGGCTTCATCGACGTGACGCACACCGTCGAGGTCTTCGGCACCTGCTCCTCGTGCGCGCAGTCCTGTGGGGAGTCGTCGGAAGAGGCGGCGGGAAAGGGCTGACCCCGCCCCGCGCGGGCCCGTCGAGAGGTACGCTGCCTGCGCCGCGACATGAGGGAGATGGCGTGCCGTTCAGCCATGACATGGTGTACTCGCTGGCGACGGTGGTGGACCTCATCAACACCGGCACCGGCGAACGCGACGGGCTGGCCGAGGTCGGCGACCTGGAGGAGTTCGTCCGCAGGCGGGAGGTCAGCGGTGTCGGGGCGCTGACCCGGCGCGACCTCGCCGAGGTCCGGGACCTGCGCGAGGAGTTCCACGCCGTGTTCACCGCGCCGGACCAGCCGACGGCGGTCGGCCTGCTCAACACGCTGCTGCGGCGCACCAGCATCACGCCGAGCCTGACCGAGCACGACGGCCATGCCCTCCACGTGCACTACTTCGCGCCGGACGCGTCGGTCGCCGAGCACCTGGCCGCCGACTGCGGCGTCGCGCTCGCCCACGTGCTCGTGGAGAACGAGCGGGACCGCCTGCGCACGTGCGCCGCCCCCGACTGCGCGCACGTCTTCGTGGACGAGTCGCGGAACCGCTCCCGGGTCTACTGCGACAGCCGCACCTGCGGGAACCGGATGCACGTGGCGGCGTACCGGGCCCGCCGCCGCGACGCCTCCTGAGTCAGGACGCCTCGCCGGGGACGGCGTTGGGCACCGCGCCGCCGTACCTGCGGTCGCGCTTGGCGTAGATCTCGCACGCCTGCCACAGGTCCCGGCGGTCGAAGTCGGGCCACAGCTGGTTGAGGAAGACCATCTCGGCGTACGCGGACTGCCAGAGCAGGAAGTTGGAGGTGCGCTGCTCGCCGGAGGAGCGCAGGAACAGGTCCACGTCGGGAATCTCGGGCTCGTCCAGGTAGCGGGCGAAGGTCTTCTCCGAGACCTTGTCGGCCTTGACCCGGCCGGCGGCGATGTCGCGGGCGAGCTTCACGGCCGCGTCCACGATCTCCGCGCGGCCGCCGTAGTTCACACAGAACTGCAGGGTCAGCGTGCTGTTGCCGACCGTCATCCGCTCGGCGTCCTCGAGCTCGTTGATGACGCTCTTCCACAGCCGCCCGGGACGTCCCGCCCAGCGCACCCGCACGCCCATCGCGTGGAGCTGGTCGCGCCGCCTGCGGATCACGTCGCGGTTGAACCCCATGAGGAAGCGCACCTCGTCGGGCGAGCGCTTCCAGTTCTCCGTGGAGAAGGCGTACGCCGACAGGTAGGGGATGCCGAGCTCGATGGCGCCCTCGATGACGTCGAACAGCGACGCCTCGCCCATCTTGTGCCCCTCGGTCCTGGGCAGCCCGCGCGCCTTGGCCCAGCGGCCGTTGCCGTCCATGACGATCGCCACATGTCGCGGCAGCAGGGCGCGCGGGATGGCGGGCGCGGTGGCCCCGGACGGGTGCGGAGTAGGAGGACGGACCATGTTCCGAGGGTATTGCGTCCGGACCCGTCCTCAGACGCGGAAGACGTGAGGATCGTGTGCGGGTTCCGCTGGATCCCGTGCGGCTTCCGCCTGGCCCGGCCACTCGCGTTCGACGTGCCGCAGCGAGCGGATGCCGTGCTCCAGGTGCCACTGCAGGTACGCGGCGACCAGGCCGCTGCACTCGGCGCGGTGCCGGGACTCGGAGGCGTCGGCGGCCGCCCAGTCGCCGCGCAGCAGGGCGATCATCAGCGCGATCGTCTCCGCGGCGGGCACCGCGGCGCCGGCCGGGCGGCAGGCGCCGCACACCACGCCGCCGGCGACGATGGCGAAGGCGCGCACGGCCTCGGCTCCGCAGCGCGCGCACTCCGACAGCGCGGGGGCGTAGCCCGCCACGGCGAGTGAGCGCAGGAAGAACGCGTCGAGCACCAGCCGGGCCTCGTGGCCGCCCTCGGCGAGCGTGCGCAGGCCGCCGACCAGCAGCAGGAACTGGCGCAGCGCCGGCTCCTTCTCCCCCACCGTCAGCCGGTCGGCCGTCTCCAGCATCGCGCTTCCCGCGGTGTACCTGGCGTAGTCGGCCACGATCGCCTCGCCGTACGGGTGCAGGGTCTCGACCTGGGTGATCACGTCGAGCGACCTGCCGCTGTGGAGTTGCAGGTCGACGTGGGAGAACGGCTCCAGCCGCGCGCCGAAGCGCGACATGGTCCTGCGCACGCCCTTGGCCACGCCGCGGACCTTGCCGGTGCGCCGGGTGAGGATGGTGATGATGCGGTCGGCCTCACCCAGTTTCTGGGTGCGCAGCACGACGCCCTCGTCCCGGTAGAGGCTCACCCCGCCATGGTAGGGGCGCGTGCGAGCGCCCGCCCCGCCGGCGCGGACGATCACCCCACCGAGGGGCCACGAATGGTGAAAATTCGGTAATGATCCGGCGACGATGCTCGGGGACGAACCCTCTCCAAGCTGTACATCCGGGGGCCGTACGGTAAACCTGGGATGCATCGGCTCAACCGAAAGGTCACTAAGCTTTGGCTTCCGGCGGATCTCCCCGCGCCGGTCAAGCCTGAGGGCCTGATCTCCCCCCGTTGCGTGAAAGGTTGCCATGACCCGCGTGGTCCTGCTGGGCGCCCCGCCCGGCCCGATCAGTCCCCCGCCGCCCGGCGGACAGCCCGCCCTGCCCGCGGACATCACGCTCAAATCGCTGCCCGGGGCCCCCTCCGCGTACGACAGGCTGCTCGCACAGGCCGCCGTCATGGACCCCGAGCCGACGACGATCGCCCGGCCGGGGGACGCCGCCGCCTACCGCAGGCCGTACGGCCGGGTGGTGGAGAGCCCCGACGTCGCCGGCGACCTGCGCGCCCTGGCCGACGCGGTCGAGGGCGGCGAGGACAACCTGCTGATCCTGCCGGCCGACTCGCTGCTCCACGACGAGCTGATCTACCAGATCACCAAGGCCAAGCGGGGCGCGATCGCGCTGGTCGCCCGCGAGCAGCGCGAGGAGGGCGGCGAGCAGGACGAGAACGCGGCCACCGAGCTCGTGCCCATCGAGGAGGCGGAGCCCGAGATCGGCCGGAAGGTCGTCGAGGGGCTGCCTCTGCGCACCCGCATCGGCCGCAGCCGGATCATCTCGGTCGGCACCGCCTACCATGCCGTGACCCGCCCGAACGCCGTGCTGCTCGGGCCGCTCCACCTCCACCAGCGGCACCTGCAGACCCTCGCCGAGGTCGCCCGCGAGCTCGCGGACATGGCCCACCTGTTCGGCCCCGAGGACGACGTGACCGAGCTCCTCGTGCTCGGCCTCGTCCGGCGCGGCGTGTCGGTGGGCCGGCGCGGCCGGCGCGACCTGTTCTTCCGCCGCATCCGCAGCCAGGCCGAGGCCGACGAGGCGCTGACGGAGATGGCGGGCTTCGACGAGGACCGGGCCCGGCTGAACAACGCCGTGAAGGGCGCCGACGGTTTCTTCACCACGTTCTTCGTCAGCACCTACTCGCGCTTCATCGCCCGCTGGGCGGCCCGCCGGGGGCTCACGCCCAACCAGGTGACGCTGATCTCGATCGCCCTCGGCCTGCTGTCGGCCGGCGCGTTCGCCACCGGCACCCGCTGGGGGGCGGTGGCCGGCGCGGTGCTCATCTACTTCGCGTTCGTCTTCGACTGCGTCGACGGCCAGGTCGCCCGCTACGCGCGCAAGTTCGGCGTGCTCGGCGCCTGGCTGGACGCGACGTTCGACCGGTTCAAGGAGTACGCCGTCTTCGTCGGCCTCGCGGTCGGCGCGACGGTGTCCGGGAAGTTCGGCGACGGCGAGGGCGTCTGGACGCTGGCGCTGGTCGCGCTGGCCCTCCAGTCGGTCAAGCACCTGCTCGACTTCTCGTTCGGCGCCGCCAACCGGCGCAAGGCGCCCGTGCCGCTGCCCACGCTGGACCTGACGGTCGCCGACGACCGGCCGCTGCGGGAGGCGCTGGAGCAGCGCAGGGCGAGCCGGAGCACCGGCGTGCGCGGGCTGCTGAAGCTCTGGACCAAGGCCGGCAAGTTCCGCCCGGTCCACTGGGCCCGCAAGATGATCGTGTTCCCCATCGGCGAGCGCTTCGCCGCGATCGCGATCACCGCCGCGTTCTTCGACCCCCGGGTGACGTTCCTCACGCTGATCGTCTGGGGCGGCGTCGCGGCCACCTACACCCTCACCGGACGTCTCCTGAGGTCGCTCGCATGATCACTCAGCCGCAGGCCACCACGCCGCTCCCGGACCCGGACGAGGAGCGCCGCCGCGTCCAGACCGCGCGCCTGCTCGCCTACCGCGACGACGGCCCGCTCGCCACCGCACTGAAGGGCGCCCTGGGCCGGCTGCTGCCGCCCGTGCCCGCGACCGCGGTGGCGCTGCTCGCCATCATCGCGCTGGCCGTCGCCGGCGCCCTCACCGACGGCCCGATCCTGCTCGTGCCCGTCGCCGTGCTGCTCGTGCTGGTCCTGCCCACCGCGGGCCGCGACCACCTGGGCCGCTTCGACTGGCTCACTCCCCCGCTGCTGCGGGCGGCCGAGTTCGCCACGATCATCCTCCTCGGGCTGGCCGAGGACACGCCCAAGTGGCTGCTGTTCGTGCTCCTCTACGTCGTCGGCTACCACACGTACGACACCGTCTACCGCACCCGGCAGGGCATCTGGCCCCCCGCCTGGCTGTACCGGGCCGGGCTGGGCTGGGAGGTCCGCCTGCTGATCCTGGGCGTGGCCGCCGCCGCCGGCTGGCTGACCCCCGTGGCCGCCGTCCTCACGGCGTACCTGCTCGTGCTGTTCGCGGTCGAGAGCGTGACGAGCTGGGTCCGGCTGGACAAGGCCTCCGCGCAGGCCCAGGCCGACCAGGACCTGGAGCAGTCGCCCGAGGAGGCCGCCGAGCAGGTCACCGGCGAGGCCGAGCAGGGCTGACCACCGCGTCCCCGCAAGGCGGCCGCCCCTGACATCGGTCGGGCCGCGCCGGCACTCGGTGCCGGCGCGGCCCGACCGGCTCACGGGGCCGATCGATCGGTCAGGAGGCCGGCGAGGCGTCGAACAGCGCCCACACCACCTTGCCGCCGCCACGGGTCAGGACCCATCCCCACGCCGCCGTCAGCGCCTCGACCAGATGCAGCCCGCGGCCCGACTCCGACAGGTCGCTCCAGGGCGAGACCGCGGGCACCCGGGCGCTGGCGTCACTCACTCCGCAGCCGACATGAAACCGGTGCTTCACCAGCCTCAACCGGATGGGCGGGGCGTCCGCTGGACCGCCGGGAGCGTGCCGCAGCGCGTTGGTCACCAACTCCGACACCACGATTTGCGCGTCCGGCACGAGATCGGGGACCCCCCACCCGCACAGCGTCCTGGCGGTGAAATCACGCGCGGCGGCGGCGGACGTGGTGCGCCCGTGGAAGGTGCACGTCGCCGACGGAGGCAGGGACAAGCCGGCGACGTCGTCCCGCTCGAACGTCGAGGTCAACCACGTAGGCGCCGTCGCGGCTCCCGGGCCCGCCAGGTCTGCAGTCATCGCCGATCCCTCAGGTCTCACTCATTACATGATGTGAATTTCCCTGCCGTCGTGTATCTTGCCCTGTGCCTTGCGGATGCAAGCACGCATGCACGTGCAAATGTCGTAGGCCCCCGACTTTCTGTCGAAGTTTCCAGAAAAGACGACCTCACCCCGCTCCGGTAGGATGATCAATCCGATTGGTTCACCAGGAATTCTTCCGGAGCGTATGGAGCCCACGTGAACGGACAGGCGGGCAGCACCGCCCCCGCACCGGCGGCCGGGATCGCCCGCGGCGGCCCGACGGCCCTGCGGCTTCTGCTGGGGGCCCAGCTCAGGCGGCTGCGCCGGGAGAGCGGCATCACCCCCGAGAAGGCGGCCCGCGCCATCCGCGCGTCGCACGCCAAGATCAGCAGGCTCGAGCTCGGCCGGGTCGGCTTCAAGGAGCGGGACGTCGCCGACCTGCTCACGCTCTACGGCATGACCGACCCCGACGACCGGGCCGTGCTGCTCGACCTGGCGCGGCAGGCGAACATCCCCGGCTGGTGGCACAAGTACAGCGACGTGCTGCCGGGCTGGTTCGAGTTCTACGTCGGCCTGGAGGAGGCGGCGTCCGTCATCCGCTGTTACGAGCTGCAGTACGTCCCCGGGCTGCTGCAGACGCCGGAGTACGCGCGGGCCCTCGTCCTGCGCGGCAGCATGGGGCGGTCGGCCGACGACGTCGACCGGCACGTCGACCTGCGGATGCGCCGGCAGGAACGGCTGACGGGCCCCGAAGCCGCGACCCTGTGGGCCGTGATGGACGAGGGCGCGCTGCGCCGCCCGATCGGCGGCCGGAAGGTCATGCGGGCTCAACTGGAGCACCTCATCGAGGTGACCAGGCAGCCGAACATCACGCTGCAGATCGTGCCGTTCGACCACGGCGGGCACGCCGCGTGCGGGGGGCCTTTCACGATCCTGCGCTTCGACGCGCCCGAGCTGCCCGACGTCGTCTACCTGGAACAGCTCACCAGCGCCCTCTACCTGGACAAGGCCGAGGACACCGAGGCGTACACGCAGGTGATGAACGCGGTGTGCGTGGACGCCCGGCCGGCCACCCACACCGGTGCGTTCCTGGAGGGGCTGCTCGCCGACCTCGGGTGAACTACCCGCCGGAGAAGAACGCCTGGCAGGTCTCGGCGAAGGCGACCGCACGCGCGGTGGGCCGCACCCCGCGTACCGAGGCGAGCACGACGTCGAGCGTGGGCACGTCGTCGCTGATGGGGACGCACGCGACCCGGCCGCCGTCGTAGGTCTGGTCGCTCTCGGCCCGCTGGTTGAGTATCGAGTAGCCGTGCCCGCCGGCCACCAGCGAGCGCGCCGTCTCGTAGCTCGACGTGCGGAACCGCACGCGCGGCTCGGTGGGATAGATGGTCCGGAAGTAGTCGCGGCTGCGCGGCAGGTCCAGCAGGATCATCGGCTCGGCCGCCAGCTCCGCCAGCGACACGGCCTCCGCCCGGGCCAGCGGGTGCTCCGGCGGCAGCAGCGCGTACGGCCTGGCCCGGGTGAGCGGCCGGATGTCGAGGTCGAGGGCGAGGTCGATGGCGTAGACGAGGGCGACCTCGCACCGCCCGTCGAGCAGGGCCGACTCCATGGTGGAGATCTCGCCCTCCGCGACGCTGACCCGCACCCCCGGATACCGCCCGGCGAACGCGCGCAGCAACCGGGACAGGTAGAACGGCGCGAGCGTGGTCAGGCAGCCGACGGCGAGTTCACCGGTCAGCGACCCCGCCAGGCCGCGGGCCGACTGGGCGAGCGCCGCGGCGTGGGACAGGAACTCCCGGGCCTCGACGAGGAAGCGCTCGCCCGCGCGGGTCAGCGACAGGCCGCGGGCGTGGTGGCGGATCAGGAGCTGGACCCCCAGCTCCCGCTCCACCTGGGCGATGGCGGCCGAGATCGCCGACTGCGCCACCATGAGTTCTCTGCTGGCCGCGGTCATGCTGCCGAGCTCGGCCGCGGTTACGAAGTAACGCAGCTGGACGAGGGTGAAGTTGACGTCCGCCACGCCCCCCATTGTGACCGTCTCAGTGCCCGGCGGCGCCCGCAAACCGGTATGAAGTTCGAATGCCTTTCCCTGGCCCTGATCAGGCGTTTTCTCGTTGAAAACGGCTGGTGCCCAGAGCGACGCCCACAACGGCGAAGCCCAGGCACACGACGACCCCCCACAACAGGGCGGACGACGCGTAGGAACCGGCGAAGAGGGCGCGCAGCCCCTCGACCGCGTACCGGAACGGCGTGAGCCGCGACACCACGTCCAGCCAGGCCGGGGCGAGCGACATCGGCAGCAGCGCGCCCGACAGCAGCATCAGCGGGATGACCACGGTGGACATCACGGGGGCGAACAGCTCCTGCCGCATCGTGAGCGCCGCCGCGTACGACAGCGACGCCATGCCGACGGACAGCACGGTGACCAGCAGCAGGGCGGCGAGCACCCCCGCCAGCGGCGCCCGCAGCCCCAGCGCCCAGGCCGCCACGACGATCACCACGGCCTGGATCAGCAGCACCACGCTGTCCCTGAGCACCCGGCCGAGCAGCAGCGTCACCCGGCTCACCGGCGTGACCCGCAGCCGTTCGAGCACGCCGAACCGGTGGTCGAAGACGATGCTGAAGCCGGCCATGCCCGCGCTCGTCAGCCCGAGCTGCACCAGCAGGCCGGGCACGAGGACGGCCCACGACCCCACACCGCTGCGGGCGAACAGCGGGCCGAAGAGCACGAGGTAGAGGAACGGCTGCAGGGCGCCGAAGGCCAGGCTGAACTTGTTGCCGAACGAGGCGCGCAGATAGTGGCCGGTCAGAGCGGCGAGGGCGGTCACGCGGCGGCCCCCTCGCGCAGCTCGCGGCCGGTGACGGCGAGGAAGACGTCGTCGAGTGTGCGCGCGCCGTGCTCGGACTTCAGCTCGTCCGGAGTGCCCCCGGCGACGATCCGGCCGTGGTCGATGATCAGAACCCGGTCGCAGAGCGCGTCGGCCTCCTCCAGATAGTGGGTCGTGAGGAAGACCGTCAGCCCGTCCCTCTCGCGCAGCCGCCGCACGTGGTCCCACAGGTTGGCGCGGCTCTGCGGGTCGAGCCCGGTCGTGGGCTCGTCGAGGAAGAGCAGCGCGGGCCGGTGGAGCAGGCCCATCGCGATGTCCAGCCGGCGCTTCTGACCGCCCGACATCGTGACCGTCGTACGCTCCTCGACCCCGGGCAGGTCGAGCTCGGCGAGCAGGGCGGTCACCCGCTCGCGGGCCTCCTCCCTGGTCAGGCCGTAAAGGCGGGCCTGGAGCACGAGCTCCTCCCCGACCGGCGAGAACGGGGCGAACGCGCCGCCCTGGGCGACGTAGCCGATGCGGCGGCGCACGGCCGCGGGGTCGGCGAACAGGTCGGCGCCCGCGACCGTGGCGGTGCCGGACGTCGGGCGCAGCAGCGTGGTCAGCATCCGCAGCGTGGTGGTCTTGCCCGCGCCGTTCGGTCCGAGGAAACCGACGATCTCCCCCGCGGAGACGTCGAGATCTATCCCCCGGACGGCCTCGACCGCGCCGAACGTCTTGGTGAGCCCTCTGGCGTGAATCATGCCAAGTAGAGTAACACCAAAATTGGGGTCACTTAAAGATTGCGTTCGCCCCTTACAATCGAGGCATGGAAGAGGGCCTGCGGGAGCGGAAGAAGCGGGAGACCCGGCAGCGCATCGCGGACATCGCGATGGGGCTGTTCCTGCAACGGGGCTTCGACAACGTCACGGTGGCCGAGGTCGCCAGGGCCGCCGACGTGTCGGTCAACACCGTCTTCAACTACTTCCGGACGAAGGAGGACCTGTTCCTCGACCGCGGCGAGGAGACCGAGGACCTGCTGGCCCGCGCCGTGCGCGAGCGCCGCGCGGGCGAGACGGCGGTCGAAGCGGTGCGGCGCGACTTCTTCGAGGCCCTCGACGCGGGCGACTGGCGTTACGGGATGAGCGAGGGCCTGGACCTGTTCACGCAGCGGGTGCGGGAGAGCACGTCCCTGCAGTCACGCGTGCGCATGCTGGACGTCAACCGGGAGGAGCGGCTGGCGAGGACGCTCGCGGAGGACGCCGACGCCGAGCCCGACGACCTGACTCCCTGGCTGGTGGCGGCGCAGATCTGCGCCGTCGTGCGGGCGCTGACCCGTCACTTCGCGATGCGGCAGATGGCCGGCGAGGACCCCGCGCTGATCAGGGCCGACATCAGGAACCACGCCGAGCGCGCCTTCGAGCTGCTGGAGCACGGGGTCGGCGACTACTGCACCCGGTAGGACACGTCGCCGCCGGCCGCCGCTTCCCGCGTCGCCGCCGTTCCCGTCGTCCGTGCGGGGGGACGCCGGACCGGATCAGTGACGTGGCGCTCTCGTCCGGCTGGTCACGCCCGGTTCACGAGGGAGCCGCCGAGGCGCAGGAATCCATCCACCACCAGCCCTCACCGAGGGGAACGACCGGGCAGATCTGCATGCCGAAACCGTCGTAGCGCCCGGAGGCTTCTCCCGCGAAATGGGCGAAACCGATGGAGTCATCCGGGATGCCGATCCAGTCGGGAATGTACAAGATCGGTTGGCCACCGCTGTAGCCGAGGGTGGCCACGCGGCAGTTGGCCGACAGGTAGCACAGCAGACCGGGCAGTTCAGGACCGTAATAGGCGTCCTGCCCGGTCACTGGCAGCCTCCCCTGCCGGGACAGCTCGACCACCCGACCGAACGCCGGCCTTTCCACGAAAAATCGTATCTGCGCACGCAGAGCCGGATCGGCCCACGAGACCGGGCCGGACGCCAGTCCCAGGACCATCAGGACCAGCCCGATCACGATCGGGATCGGACGGCGCCCCAGCCCCAGCACGACCATCATGGGCAGGCAGACGGCCAAGAGCACCAGATATGCCGCGCCCTCCGCGAAGACTCCGAACAGCCACAACGCGCTGTAGACGGGGCCCCGGTGCAGTTCCAGTGCCGCCATCGCGACCGCGGCGGCCGCCATGACCAGGAGGGGGATGACCGCGGGGCGCGTGACGCCGGGCTCCTTCGAGGAGATCATCCGCCACATGCTAAGCACAATGCGTGCAGAATCCGTGATGCTTTCGGGGAGAACGGCGCACGACGCAGGAGGCCGGAGCGGAGCCTACCGCCGACGGCGAATTCGAGCCCGCGGATAGTGTCCTCGATTCAACGAGGCGCCGTCTGGGCCACGCGTGACGAGGCGTGGCCCGTCAGACACGACCGGGGTCGTGTCCCGCCAGGCGGCGGGCGCTCCACACCAGCGCCTCGGTGACGCGGGCCTGCGACAGGCCCATCGTGTGCCGCTGGAACTGGTAGACCTCGGGCGCGAGCGGCGCCAGCACGGCGTCGGTCATCGCGTCGGGGTCCGGGACCCCCGCCTCGGTCAGCAGCATCCGCACATGCATGCGCCAGAAGCGGTAGGCGCCGGTGCCGAATCGCGCGCTCCCGGTCTCGGCCCCCAGGACGAGGTGCAGGTGACGCTCCAGCAGGTCGGTCATGGCGATGTGGAACGCGGCGAGCCGGTCGGCCGGTGCGGCTCCCGGCCCGAGCGGCGGCGGCCCGCTCAGGATGTGCTCCTGCACCTGCCGCTCGTGTTCGTCGAGCAGGGCGGTCGCGATCGACGCGGGGTCCGGATAGCGCCGGTAGAGCGTGGCCCGGCCCACCCCCGCCGCCTTGGCGATCTCGTCCATCGTGACGTGCCTGGCGTCCCTCGTCGCGAACAGCTCTTCCGCCGCTTTCAGGACCCGCATGCGGTTGCGCGCGGCGTCCGCCCGTTCCCGCACCGGCGCCGGCCGGCCCGTCTCGAGGTCCAGCACAGGCAGTTCCCGATCACCGCCGATCGGGACGGCCCCCTCCGGGGGAACGCGGCCGTTCGCCCCGTTCCCGCCGGTACCCGTCAACCCGTTGGCCATGAGGACATGATAGCCCTCGCGCCAGCCATGTGGACATTGTGTCCGGTTCTCGCTTACGCTCATCTGGACATAATGTCCACTTAGGTCGTAGGGGACTGCCATGTATGCCCTGTTCCTCGCCTCGGCGCTGCTGGCCGGCTGCCTGCTGGCCGTGCAGGCCTCAGCGAATCTCCAGCTCAACAAGGCCGTCGGCACGCCGTACGGCGCCTCGACCCTGCAGTTGAGCGTGGCGACCGCCCTGCTGGCGCTTCTCGCGGTCGCCGCCGGCGCGGTCGGCGCGGTCCGCCTCGTGCCGGGCGTTCCGGTCTGGCACCTGCTCGGGGGTCTCGCCAGCCCGCTCTACATCACCAGCGGGATCCTGCTCTTCCCCCGCCTCGGCGCTCTGGCGGCGGCCGGGCTGTTCGTGACCGGCCAGATGTTCGCGTCGCTGGGGCTCGACCTGTTCGGCCTGCTCGGCGTCGCGCGCAAGCCGCCGAGCCTCGGCATCGCGCTCGGCGCGCTCGCGGTCCTGGCCGGCATCACCGTGATCATCCGTGGGCAGCGCCCGGCCCCGTCCGCCTCGGGACCGGCGCCCGGGGCCCCGGGCGGCCCCGCCGGCCGGGCGGGGACCGCGACCCTCACCGCCCCGGCCATCCCGCGCGTACGCCGGGCGGGCGGCCTCGGCCAGGGCGGCTGGATCCTGCTGGGCATCGTCGCGGGCGCGGTCCTGCCCGTGCAGGGCGCGGTCAACGCCGCGCTGCGCGAGGACATCCACGAGCCGATCGCGACCGCGATGATCAGCTTCATCGTGGCCACGCTCACCATCGCCGCGGTGCTGACCGTCCTGCTGGCGACGCGCCGCACCCCGCGGCCGCGAATCGGCGGGCTGCGCACCATGCCCTGGTGGGGCTGGCTCGGCGGCGCCTGCGCCGCGGCGTACGTCACCGCGACCTTCACGCTCATCCCCGCGGTCGGCGCCGCCACCACCGTGGCGCTGACCGTGACCGGTCAGCAGCTCGCCTCGGCCGTGATCGACAATCACGGGCTCCTGCGGCTGCCCCGCCGCCCGCTCACCGCACCGCGCCTGTCGGGTCTCGCCCTGCTCATCGCAGGCTCGGTGCTCGTCCAGCTCACCTGACAAGGAGAACGCCGATGACGACGACACCGGCCCCGGAGCCCGGCACCATCATCATCTTCTCCGACATCTGGTGCTCCTTCGCGCACATCGCGGTGCACCGGCTCCACAGGACCCGGGAACGGCTCGGCCTGACCGGCCGGGTCCGGTTCGACCACCGCGCCTTCCCTCTGGAACTGCTCAACGACGCGCCGAGCCCCCGGCCGGGGACCGACAGCGAGGTGGCCCGGATGGCCTCGCTCGAACCCGGCGCGGGATGGCAGCTGTGGCAGGCGAAGGACTGGCTGTACCCGTCCACCACCCTGCCCGCGCTGGAGGCCGTCCAGGCGGCCAAGGAGCAGGGCTTCACCGCTTCGGAGCAGCTCGACCTCGCGCTGCGGAGGGCCTTTTGGGCCGAGTCGCGGTGCATCAGCCACCGCAAGGTCATCCTGGACGCCGCCGCGTCCACCCGCGTCGTGGACGTGCCCGCGCTGGCGGCCGCCCTCGACGACGGCCGGGCACGCGGAGCGCTGTCGGAGCAGGCCGCCGTCGCGGCGACCGACCGGGTGGACTGCAGCCCGCACCTGTTCCTGCCGGACGGCACGGACCACGCCAACCCCGGCATCGAGGTCGGCTGGTCCGGCGGGTACGGCATCGGCTGGCCCGTCGTCTCCTCCGACGATCCGGGCGTGTTCGAAGACATCCTCAATCGGGCCGTCGCCTGACCGGAGCACCCTCCCGGAGGAACAGGACCCGGGCGCCCCGCGGGCTAGACACGGGCGATGAGCGCGTAGCGTTCATCGCCCACCGGGCGCCCCCACAGGTCGGGATCGCCGCTGAGCGGTTCGACACGCACGTCGGCGACGAGCGGCCGCACCGCGTCGGCCAGGTCGGCGGCGGTGACGCCGAAGCCCCAGGGCAGCGATTCGGCGCCCGGCACGTAGGGCTGTCCGGACTGCCCGGCCTCGCCCCAGCGGCCCTCGATCAGCACCAGCCGGCCGTTCGCGCGGAGCCGGGCGACCCATCCACGCAGCGCGGCGTGGGGGTCGGGCAGGGTCCAGATCAGGTGCCGGCAGAGCAGCATGTCGAACCGATCATCGCCGACGGGCGGGACGACCGCGTCGCCCACCAGGAAACGTCCGGCGAGCCCGGCGCCGGCGAACTTCGCCCGGGCCTGCTCGATCATCCGCGGTGCCAGGTCGACACCGGTCACGCGATGCCCGGCCACGGCCAGCAACGCCGACAGCGAGCCGGTGCCGCACCCGAGGTCGAGGATGTCGGCGGGGCGGGAGGGCGCCCACGCGCGCAGCAGGCGCTCCCAGGCGGCATGCGTGTGATCGGCCCGCAGGCCGTGGTCGGGCTCGTCGTCGAAGGCGTCGGCGGCGGCGTCCCAGTAGCTGGTGATCGCGGACGTGAGCTCGGTCATGGCGCAATGCTCTCAACCGCCACCGACAATCCGTAACTTTGATCACCTCGCGGATGTCAGCGCGGACGGGGTGACGCGCCGGGCGCGAGGGCATGCCGGACGCGGCGGCTGTATACAGTTCCACGTGAAGTTGGACGAGCTCGATCGCGCCATCATCCGGGCCCTCGTCGAGGACGCCCGAGCGACGTACGCCGAGATAGGCGCTCAAGTGGGGCTGTCGGCTCCGGCCGTGAAGAGGCGGGTCGACCGGCTCGTCGCCAGTGGCGCGATCACCGGCTTCAGCGCCCGGGTGGAGCCGTCGGCCCTCGGCTGGACCACCGAGGCGTACGTCGAGCTGTACTGCCGGGGCAAGACCTCCCCCACGGAGATCGGCCTGGCCGTGTCCCGGCATCCCGAGGTCGTCTCGGCCTGCACGGTCACCGGCGAGGCGGACGCGTTGCTGCACATCCGCGCGACCGACGTACGGCACGTCGAGCGGGTGATCGAACGCCTTGCGGCCGAGCCGTTCGTGGTACGCACCAAGAGCTCGATCGTGCTGTCCCGGCTGATTAACGGATCGCCGCAAAACGGGTGAAGGACGCAACCGATCCGCATGTGACCGCAACGCGGGCGCATTGGATTGTCGTCTCCGGATTCCTACGCTGAAGTCCCGTTCACCGGTTTCCCGCTTGGAGTCCACGATGACGCTCGCGCCAGCCACCGAGACCACAGAGAGTGGTCGCACGGGTACGGTCCGGCATTTCCTGATGTGCCGGCCCGAATTCTTCACGGTTTCGTATTCCATCAACCCATGGATGCACCCGGAGAAGGAGACCGACACCGCACGGGCGCTGCGGCAGTGGGAGAGCCTCCGGCAGGCGTACGAGAGCCTGGGCCACACCGTCAGCCTGATCGACCCGATCGAGGGCCTGCCGGACATGGTGTTCGCCGCGAACGGCGCGCTCGTGGTCGACGGACGGGTCTACGGCGCCAGGTTCGCCCACCCTCAGCGTGCCGCCGAGGGCCCCGCCTACCTGCGGTGGTTCGCCGAGCGGGGATACGAGACACTGGAGGCGTCCTTCACCAACGAGGGCGAGGGCGACTACCTGACGCTCGACGAGATGATCCTGGCCGGGACGGGCTTCCGCACCGACGTGGCGGCGCACATGGAGGCCCAGGAGTTCCTCGGCCGCCCGGTCGTCACACTGCGCCTGGTCGACCCGAGGTTCTACCACCTCGACACCGCCCTGTTCCCGCTGGACGGCCACAACGTGGCGTACTACCCGGAGGCGTTCAGCGAGGGCAGCAGGAAGGTGCTGCGGCGGCTGTTCCCCGACGCCGTGATCGCCACGTCCGCGGACGCGGAGGTGCTGGGCCTCAACGCGGTGAGCGACGGCCGGAACGTCGTCGTCAACGCCGAGGCGACCGGGCTGATCCTGGAACTGAAGCGCCGCGGCTTCGAGGTCGTCCCGGTCGACCTCGGCGAGCTGCGCAAGTCCGGCGGCGGCCCCAAGTGCTGCACCCTCGAGATCCGGCCGAGCAGGGAGATCCGATGAGGACCGAGGAGTTCATCAGGCTCAGCGAGAGCCACAGCGCGCACAACTACCACCCGCTGCCGGTCGTGATCAGCTCCGCCGAGGGGGCCTGGGTCACCGACGTGGAGGGCAAGCGGTATCTCGACTGCCTGGCCGGCTACTCCTCGCTGAACTTCGGCCACGGCAACCCCGAGATCCTCGCGGCCGCGCGCGAGCAGCTCGACCGGCTGACGCTGACCAGCCGGGCGTTCTACCACGACCGCTTCGCGGCGTTCGTCACCGGCCTTGCCGAGCTGTGCGGCAAGGACATGGTCCTGCCGATGAACACCGGCGCGGAGGCCGTCGAGACCGCGATCAAGGTGGCCCGCAAGTGGGGGTACGAGGTCAAGGGCGTCGCTCCGGACCAGGCCAACATCGTCGTGATGGAGGACAACTTCCACGGCCGTACGACGACGATCGTGGGCTTCTCCACCGACCCCGAGTCGCGCGAGGGGTTCGGCCCCTTCTCCCCCGGCTTCCGGATCGTCAAGTACGGCTCGGCGGAGGCGGTCAGGGAGGCGATCGACGAGAACACCGTGGCCGTGCTGCTCGAACCGATCCAGGGCGAGGCCGGCGTGCTGGTCCCGCCGGACGGCTACCTGGCCGCGGTCCGGGAGATCTGCACCGACAACGACGTGCTGCTGGTGGCCGACGAGATCCAGTCGGGCCTCGGCCGCACCGGCGACACGTTCGCCTGCGACCACGAGCGGGTCGTACCGGACCTGTACGTCCTGGGCAAGGCCCTCGGCGGCGGCGTGGTCCCGGTCTCCGCGGTCGTCGCGAACACCGACGTCATGGGCGTGATCGGGCCCGGCCAGCACGGCTCGACCTTCGGCGGCAACCCGCTGGCGTGCGCCGTCGGCGACGCGGTCATCGGGCTGCTGAAGACCGGCGAGTATCAGGCCAGGGCCCGCGAGCTGGGCGCGTTCCTGCACGCGCGGCTGGCCGATCTGGGCCCCGGTGTGGTGGCGGTGCGCGGGCGCGGTCTGTGGGCGGGGGTCGACATCGACCCCTCGCTCGGCACGGGCCGGCAGATCAGCGAGGCGCTCCTGCGCCGCGGCGTGCTCGTGAAGGACACGCACGGCTCGACGATCCGCCTCGCGCCGCCCCTCGTCGTCTCGCGGGACGACCTGGAGTGGGCGATGGACCAGCTCAGCGCGGTGCTGCGGGAGGCTCGGGCCTGATCAGCACCGTGTCGTGGTCGCCGGTGTCGGTGAACCACGTCACCCTGGCCTCTCCGGGCGCCAGGTCGACGGCGGTCATCATGTTGGGGAACCAGGGTCCCTTGCTGATCCGCCATCGCATCGGCGTCCGGGGAAGGCCGCCCGCCCGGGCCAGCACCCCGCCGAGCACGCCCGCCAGCCCGAACGACGCCACGATGTTGGCGAAGCGCAGTGTGCGGCTGAGCGGGTTGCGGATCGGCGAGCAGACGATCTGGTGGACGCGCCCGCCGCCCCGGCGCCGTACGGACGCCATGTAGGAGTAGTGCACGTCACCCGACAGGAGCAGGACGCTCGCGGGCGGCCTGCCGCGGCCCCCCGAGGCGACCTCCAGCACCACCCGCGCGAGCTCCTCGAACGACCGGCGGAAGGCCCCCCAGTGCTCCAGGTCGAGAAACTGCCGCAGCCGCTCGCCCCACCGCGCCGCCCGGCGGCCCCAGATGCCGTCGCAGACCGCCTCGTTCCAACTCTCGACGTGATGGATGCCCGCGGGCAGCAGGATCGGCAGCGAGGACCCGACGAGCAGGTGGTCGAAGTCGCCGGTGGCGTGCTTGTCGAACCAGTCCCACTCCGCGGGGTCGAGCATCCGCCGGCGTCCCGGCTCCAGCACCCGGGCGCTGCGGCTGTCCAGCACGATCAGCCGGGTCTCGCCCAGGTCCCGGTGGTAGCTCCAGCGCACCGAGTCGGGCTCACGGTCGGCCCGCCGGGCGAAGACGTCGAGCGTCTCGTCCCCGCCGCCGGCCTTCAGCGCGGCGAGCACGGGATCGGCCGCCCGCTCGGCCGGGGGCAGGTTCCCCAGGTGCTGGTAGATGTAGTACGAGCCGAGCGCCGAGACGATGCGCCGGTCCCACCAGGGCACCTCGGCCATCTGCTCGCGCCACGCCGCCGAGGTGTTCCAGTCGTCCCTGACGTCGTGGTCGTCGAAGATCATCAGAGTGGGGACCGTGGCGAGCAGCCAGCGGACCGGAGGATCGGACCACGCCTGGCGGTACAGCTCGGCGTACTCCTCGAAGTCGACGACCTCCTGCGGGCCGTCGTTCCTGCGCCCGGCGATGAACTCCTTCATGTCCGGGGTGAGCTCGTCGGCGTACACCTGGTCTCCCAGCAGCAGGATGAGGTCGGGCCGCTCGTCCGGCGACTCCATCACGCGCAGGCCGTACGCCCGCAGGACGTCCGGGCCGTGCGTGCGCACGTACGGCTCCTCGTGCGGGACGCTGGTGCGGCAGGAGCCGAAGATCAGCCGGTCGAGGCGGGTGAGCGGCTGGATCACGCTCGGCGGCAGGTCCGCTTCCGGCCACACCCGCCGGTCGTCGAGCTCCACCTCGTAGGCCACCGGCCCGTCGACGCCGACGTCGAGCAGGGCGTAGTGGTGACCGTGCACGGTGAAGGTGCGCTCCTCCGAACAGGCGTCGCCGGCCCGCACGCGGACGGTACACGGCTCGGAGGTCTCCACCCAGACGGTCGCGGCGGCCGCGTCCACGTGACGCAGCAGCGGGCCCAGCACAAGTTCCGGCACCCACCTTGTCTACTGGCAAACCCGCCCTATCGCAAAAGCTCCCTCAAAGGCATCCCAAGTACACCAGAACGGCGAAATGTCGCCCGACGATCTCCTTATTGGCCAATATCGCGATCACAACGGCTCGCGGTTTGATCCAGATGGCGCTCCTCCAGGCCCGTCGTACGCGGTCGTCAACGTCGACGGCCCGCGGGGTCCGGGGGACGGCCTCTCTTCCGACAGGAGCACAACAGAATGACCATCACGGACTTCCCGACAACGGCGTCGGGGGTTCGGTCCCCGATCCCCGATCGGCAGACCCCCGGTGAGCGCGCCCTCACCGCCGCCCGGTTCCAGCTCGCCGAGGCGTCCCGCTTCCTCGGCCTCGACGACGGCATGCACCGCATGCTCGCCACACCTCGCCGCTCGCTGACGGTCTCCGTGCCCGTACGGCGCGAGGACGGCCGTCTGGAGGTGGTGCAGGGCCACCGCGTGCAGCACAACCTGTCGCGCGGCCCGGCCAAGGGCGGCATCCGCTTCCACCCCGCCACCGACCTCGCCGAGGTCACCGCCCTGGCCATGTGGATGACGTGGAAGTGCGCGCTCGTCGGCATCCCGTACGGCGGGGCCAAGGGCGGCGTCGCGGTGGACCCGGCCACGCTGACCACGCGCGAGCTCGAACGCGTCACCCGGCGCTACGTCAACGAGATCCTGCCGCTCATCGGCCCGGAGAAGGACATCCCCGCGCCCGACGTCGGCACCGACGAGCAGACCATGGCCTGGATCATGGACACCTACAGCGCGAACGCGGGCTATTCGGTCCCGGGCGTGGTGACCGGCAAGCCCACGGCGCTGGGCGGCTCGCTGGGCCGCGCGGGCGCGACCTCGCGCGGAGTGCAGATCGCCGCGCTGCGGGCGCTGGCCGACATGAGCGGGGCGCGCTCCCCCGAGGGCGCGACCGTGGCGGTGCAGGGCTTCGGCAAGGTGGGCGCGCTCGCCGCGCAGTACCTCGCCGACGCCGGCTGCCGTGTCGTGGCGGTCTCCGACGCGGGCGGCGCGGTCGTGCGGCCCTCCGGGCTCGACGTCGCCGCGCTGCGCGCCCACGCGGCCGAGACCGGCTCGGTCCACGGCTACCGCGAGGCCGACCGGCTCTCCCCTGGCGACCTGCTCGAACTCGGCGTGGACGTGCTGGTCCCCGCCGCGCTCGAAGGCGTGATCACGGCGGACAACGCCCCGCGCGTACGGGCCCGTCTGGTCGTGGAGGGCGCCAACGGGCCCACCACGCCCGAGGCCGACCTGATCCTGGCGGGCAACGGGGTCACGGTGGTCCCCGACATCCTGGCCAACGCCGGCGGGGTGATCGTGTCCTACCTGGAATGGGTGCAGAACACCCAGGCGTACTCCTGGAGCGCGGGCGAGGTCGAGGTGAAGCTCCGCGACCTGATGGAGAACGCCTACCGGGCGGTCGTGGAACTGGCCGCCGAGCGCGACCTCACCCTCCGCCAGGCCGCCCACGCGATCGGCGTGGGGCGGGTGGCGGAGGCCCACCGGATGCGTGGCCTCTACCCCTGACGGCCATGGAAGACGGCGATGACGGCCGCCTCCCGGGAATATGCGGCTTCCGGGAGGCGGTCAGGCCGTCGGGACGGCGTCCACAGCGGCAGCACCCGCGACGGCGGTGTCCGTGACGGCGGTGTCCGTGACGGCGGTGTCCGTGACGGCGGTGTCCGTGACGGTGGCGTCCACAGCGGTGGTGTCCCCCGCGGCCCGGACGATCTCCTCACACAGCTCGTGGCTCAGCTGGGCGTCGTCCGCCGTGAGGATCCGCCCCTCCCGCACCGCGCCGAGGAACTCCCGGCAGATCTGCTCGACGCCGCGCTGCCGGGTGGCCGGGACCCAGTCCCCCCGCCTGGTGACGGTCTCGCCCCCGGCGTAGCCGATCACCTCGCCGAGGTTGACCACGCGCCGCTTCCCGCCGCCGCCCATGACCTCGCAGGTCTCCTCGGCCGCGCCGCTGGTGCGGCTCATCACGCCGACGGCGGTGAAGCCGTCGCCGCCGAGCGTGAGCACGACGTGTTCGAGCAGGCCCTCCCGCACCCTGGTCCTGACCGAGGTGCCGGTGATCGGCCCGGGGGCGAGGAAGCGCAGCGTGTCGGCCACGTGGATGAAATCGTCGAAGACCACGGCCCGCGGGTCGCCGGGCAGGTCACGCCGGTTCTTCTGCATCACGATCACGTCGCGCGGCAGGTCGCGCAGGGCCGCGTACGCGGGGGCGTGCCTGCGGTTGAACCCGACCATGAGCGACCTGTTCCGCTCGGCGGCCAGCCGTACGAGCCGGGCGGAGGCGGCAGCGTCGTAGGCGAGCGGCTTGTCGACGTAGACGTGCACGCCCGCCTCCAGCAGCGTGGTCACGATCGGGACGTGCGCGGTGGTGGCCGCGTGCACGAACGCCGCGTCGATCCCGGCCCCGACGACGTCGCCGAGGGCGGTGAAGCGGGCGCCGATGCGGTAGGCGTCCCCGAGCCGGTCGAGAGCCGTCCGGTCGCGGGTGCACAGCAGCGGCTCGACGCCCGGCGTCGCCGCCAGCACCGGCAGGTACGCCTTCTCCGCGATGTCTCCCAGGCCGATGATCCCGATTCTCATGCCCGGGAGACTACCGCCGCCCCTCCGGCGCCTGTCAGCGTCCCCGCCACCACGTCACCGTCTCCTTCACCCCGTCCTCCAGCGGCGTCGGCGCGAACCCGAGGACCTCCTGCGAGGCGGAGGAGTCGAGCACGTACGGCCGGTCGAACTGGTAACGGGTCTCCCCCAGCTCACGCAGGAACGGCGACGCGAGACCACCCGCCTTGACCACCCACGCCGGCAGCCGCCGCAGGCGCGGCGCCGGAAGGCCGGCCGCCTCGCACACCCGCTCGGCGTACTCGCGCACCGTGAACGGCGGTGCGGTCGGGATGTGCCAGGCCCGGCCCCACGCGCGCTCCTCCTCCGCGGCCGCCGCAAGCGCCCGCACCACATCGGGCAGGTACGTGTAGCTGTGCGGGATGCCGGGGTCGCTGATGACGGTGCCGGGCTTGCCCGCGAACAGGGGCTCCAGGAGCCGCGGCCCCAGGTAGGACTGGTCGGACGACCGCGGCCCGTAGTAGTCCGAGCCCCGCACCTCGGTCACCCGCACCCGTCCCGCCTCGTGGGCGGCCAGCATCTCCTCCCACATCCGGGCCCGGACCCTGCCCTTCGTCCCGGTCGCGGCGAGCGGCAGGTCCTCGGTCATCAGCCCGTCCACCGGTCCGTACCCGTACAGGTTGCCCAGCGTGACCAGGACGGCCCCGGACGACTGCGCGGCGGCCAGGAGCGAGGCCGCGATCGGCGGCCAGTCCACCGGCCACCGGTGATAGCGCGGGTTGGCGCAGTTGTAGAGCGCGTCGGCCCCCTCGGTGAGCCGCCGCATCGCGGACGCGTCGGCCGCGTCCGCCGCGACCGGCGCTATCCCGGGGCGCTTCGGGCCGGAGCCCGAGCGGGTGACGAGGGTCACCTCGTGCCCCCGCTCCGCCAGCGTCTCGGCGAGCCCGCCGCCGACCTGTCCCGCCCCGACGATCACATGCTTGCCCATGATCTCTCCCTCAGACCTGATTCGTCAGCAGCCGCAGCACGCCGTCCACGACGTACACCACCGCGAACACGACGCCCGCGGTGACGAGCCCGGAGGCCGCCAGCGCGGCCGCCCCCGCCCCGAACCACACGACCTCGAAGGCCGCCCGGGCGAGCCCGTGCAGCTGGTACGGCGCCTTGCCGCCCGCCATGAACAACCCCCAGAGCGTCGCGAACACCGCGGGCGCGCCGAGCCCCACCATGATCCTTACCAGGAGATGCGCCTCCCGCGTGAAGCCCCAGTAGGCCAGCGAGATCAGCACGCCCAGCTCCAGGAAGAACATCACTGCGGCGACCGTTCCCTTGGTCACGGTGAGCATCGGCACTCCTTGCGTTCGTCGCTCCGTTATGAGAGCAATGCTCTCTCATTAGAGCGACATTCGTCAAGAGCGGTGCTCTCTAATTGCTCAGGTGCTCTGATAGCCTGGCCGCATGAACGCGAGCCGTACCGCGCGGGAGCGGGTGAGAGCGGAACTGATCAGGGAGATCACGGACATCGCCCGGCGCCAGCTGGCGACCGAGGGGGCCTCGGGCCTGTCCCTGCGGGCGGTGGCCCGGGAGATGGGGATGGTCTCCTCGGCCATCTACCGCTACTTCCCCAGCCGCGACGACCTGCTGACCGCGCTGATCATCGACGGGTACAACGCCCTCGGAGAGGCAGTCGAGCGCGCCGACGCCGCCTGCGCGCGTGACGACTTCACCGGGCGCTGGCTCGCCGTCTGCCGGGCCGTACGCACGTGGGCCCTGGCTCATCCGCACGAGTACGCCCTGCTCCACGGCTCACCCGTGCCGGGCTACGCCGCTCCGCAGGACACGGTCGCGCCGGCCACGCGGGACACGGCCGTGTACGGGAAGATCCTCGCCGACGCCCATCGCGCGGGCAGGCTCGTCCCTCCCCCGGTCTGCCCGCCGCCGCCCGCGGTTCTGTCGCAGGACGCCGAGGTCGTCCGGTCGCTGATGCCCGAGGTGCCGGACGACGTGATCACGCGGGCGATCGTCGCATGGACGGGGCTGTTCGGCATGGTCAGCTTCGAACTCTTCGGCCAGTTCACCAACACGATCACCCACCGGGCCGAGCTGTTCGACCACAACATGACCTGCCTCGCCCGCCTCGTCGGCCTGCCCGAGTAGGCGGCTTCCCGCCGGCGTCGCCCCCCGGGTCCTGCACACCCAGCTGCTCTCCGGCCTGGTCGTCGCGCTCGTGATCGCCACCGTCATCCTCGGCGGCCTGTTCCAGGTCGTGCTCGGCGCGCTCGGCGTGGCCCGGCTGATGCGGTTCGTGCCGCGCAGCGTGATGGTCGGATTCGTCAACGCCCTGGCCATCCTCATCTGCATGGCCCAGGTGCCCGAGCTGACCGCCGTGCCGATAGTGGTCCACCCGCTGGTCGCCTTCGGCCTGGTGGTGATGGTCCTGTTGCGAGGATCACCAAGGTGGTGCCCGCCCCGCTGGTGTCCATCGCGATCCTCACCGCCGTCACCCCGGGCGCCGGTCTGGCCGTGCCCACCGTGGGGAACAAGGGCGGCCTGCCGTCCTCGCTCCCGGTCCCCGGCCTGCCCGACGTGCCCTTCACGCTCGGCACGCTCACCCTCATCGCCCCGTACGCGCTCACCTTCGCCCGACGTGCCCTTCACGCTCGGCACGCGCGGCAAGAAGGTCACCGTCGTCGTGCTCAACAAGCCCAGCGCCGAACTCCACAAGAGGCCGGGCAGCTCTCCGGCGGCCGCTGACGGTTCGGGTAAGCCGGGCGAGGGTCAGAACTGACGGGCGCCGAGGCGTCCTTCCAGGAGGAGCAGCAACTCGCCGAGGAGGTCTCCGAGCTCCCGCTGCCGGTCGGCGCCCAGCGCCGCCAGGAGATCGCTCTCGTAGCCGAGCTGCCGGGGCAGCAGCCGGTCGGTGAGCGTACGGCCCTCGTCGGTGAGCGCGAGGTGGGAGACCCGCCGGTCTCGGTCGTCGGGGCGGCGGCGCACGAGGCCGCGCTCCTCCAGGACCCGCAGCCGCTTGGTGACGGCCGCGCCCGAGGCGAAGGTCTCCCTGGCGATCCGGCCCGGGGTGAGCTCCCGGTCCAGCCTCCGCAGCGCGGCGAGGACGTCGAACTCCGGCCGGGTGAGCCCGTACTCCCGGAGGGGCGCGTCACCGGCCTGCTGCAGCAGCAGGACACACCGGGTGAGGCGGCCGATAACGGCGATCGGCGCGGTGTCCAGCTCGGGGTGGACCCGCCGCCACTGGCGCATCACCTGCGCGACGACGTCCTCTGCGACGCTCTCTGGCGCCTCGCCGGCGATGTCCTCCACGCCCCGATCCCTCAGCCCTGGGTCCGTTCGCAGCCGACTCTATCCCGATCCCGTACGGCCAGCCTCGCCAGCAGGCGGTGCCCCTCCTGCTCGGCCCGGGCGACCTGCTCCTCCGGCAACGCGCGCTGCCACCACTCGCCGGCGGCGACGTCGGCGGCCCGGCGCAGCTCCACCGACGCGTCGACGAGCGCGCCCCTCACCCGCGCCGTCTCCCCCGGCTCACCGGGATCACGGGCGAGAAGGTGCCGGACCGCCGCCTGGGCGGCGGCCACGCGCCGCAGCGCCGCGTCGATCCGCCCCGCGCTGCGGCGGTTGGTCACCAGCAGGCAGCCGAGCAGTCCCGCCACGACGCCCACGGCCGTGTCCAGCCAGCGGTCGCGGACCAGCGGCCACGCCGGCTGATATCCGGGCAGTTCGGTGAGGAGGAGGGCCATCGGCGTCACGCACACCGTGCCCAGCCAGTAGTTGCGGGTCATCAGCGCCTCGGTGCAGAACTGGAGGGCCAGCGTGAGCAGGACCAGGGCGAGCGCGCCCGTACGGCTGACCGGCAGCAGCGCCGTGAAGACGAGCAGGCCGACCACGTTTCCGAGGGCGCGCTGCAGGGCCCGCTGCCACGACAGTGTGGCGTTGGCCTGGAAGACCGCCGCGGCCGTGACCACCGCCCAGTACGGGTGACCGACTCCGGCGGCCAGCGAGACCAGCCCGGCGAGGGCGGACCCGACGGCGACGCGTACGCCGATCGGGAACAGCGGGGAGGCGGGGTGGAACATGCGCAGCAGGCCCGGTGCGGCCGGCGCCGCCCGCTCCAGCACGATGCCGGCGAGCCCGGCGGCCCCCGCCTCGCCGAGGCTCACTTCGGGCACCGGCCGGTTGCGGCGCAGGTCCGCGGCCCAGCTCGCGAACAGGCCCGCCTCGTCACGGGGCACGGCCGGGAGGGACGCCTCCACCCGGGCCAGGAGACGTTCGAGCGTGTGCCTGCCCGGGCCCGCGGGCGACGGGAGCAGCGTGTGCCAGGCCGCGTTCACCGCCGCCGCCGCGTCGTGCCGGGCGCGGGTGGCCGCCGGCCCCTCCGCGCGGGCGAGCCGGACGGCGGCCTCCAGCGCCCGGGCGACGGCCGTGCGCTGCGGCCCTTCGGGACGGACGAGCGCGGGAGCCATGCAGACGAGCCAGGCGAGCGCCGCCGCCGCCGCGACGAGCGCGAGATGGACGGGGATGTCCCCGAGCCGCTGCGGCAGGAACGTGCAGGTCGCGCCGATGAACGTGAAGATCAGGTTGCCCGGCGGGCCGATCCGGGCGGCGTCGCACGCCACCTTGTGCGCGGCGGCGAGCAGCGCCGCCACGACGACCAGGACGGGAGCCGACCCGGTGAGACCGGCCGCGGTGAGCGCGACGCCCACGCTGGCGACCATGCCCGCAGCCACGCCGAGCAGGGTGCGCGCCCTGACCCGGTACGGCAGGCCGTGCGCGTAGAGGGCGCACAGGGCGCCGGCGGAGGTGTACACGGCCAGGTCCAGACGGTCCAGCAGGAGGAGGACCGCGTCCGGCACGGCGAGCGCGACGACCGCGCTGAGCGCCTGCTTGTGCCAGACGTCCCCCAGCCCGCCGACGCTGAACACTCCTCGCAACGGCAGCCGCCGAAATCGCTTGCCCGGCCTCATGATCCCCGAATCGTTCGCAGGTGTTTTACCCGTGAAACATATCAGCCCGCGAAACGCTCCGGCCCCGCGGCCTTGCGCTGGGCCGGAACGACCGTCTCAGGGGTGAGGCGGTCTCGGCTCCGGCCCGGCTCCCGCGTACGGCGATGACAGGGCTCGGCCGGCGAGAGTCCGCCGAAGACGCGACTAATCCCGCCGGTCCCGGAGGGCCTCGCCCACGTCGTCGATTTCGGGCAGCCCGCCGGCCGGGCCCTCGACCTTGGCCACCAGAGACGACCTGGGCGGCTTGATCGTCACGTGGGGTCGCCAGGCGAGGTATTCGGTTCTCGCCGCTCCCCTGGCGTGAGGCCGGCCCGCCCCGCCTTTGATCCAGGTGTCCCAGATGGAATCGACCATCATGGGCGTGCCGTCCTTGTCGGTCCACAACCACCACCACACGAGGGCGGGAGCGAGGGTGGCGTCGGGCTTGCGCCCGATAAGCGTCCGGAAAGTGGGCGAGACGGCGTACAGGTCGGCGAAGGTGATTTTCCCCTTGTAGAGCATCGTGTTCTCGTGGATCCGGCCGGTGCTGTCCTTGAAGCCGGAGCGCTTTTTGATATAGGTGTCGGACAGCAGCTTTGTCAGCGTCCGGGGCTCGAAGACGTCGACGGCCTGATCGGTGAAGGCGCCGCCGTTCGGGATCGCGCCGCGCAGGGCCCAGGTCTTCCCCTTCGGCAACGCGGGCGCGTACAGGGGCCCGGTGGTGTAGAGCTTGCCGTTGACGCTCACAGAACGGTGCGGCCGGGTCTGGACCAGGAGGCTCCTGGCCACGGGATCGCCGTCGGCGGCGTCCTTCTTCACGAGGGCCGAGGAGTCGTCACGTGTGAACCGCAGGCGCCTGCTCAGGTCGGACGCGATGGGTCCCCTGCGCCCGAACTGGATCGACCCCGCGCGTTCGAAGTCGTACTGAAAGGTGTTGGCCGTGTTGTTGATCAGCCGCGAGCGCGAACCCAGCTGGACGTCTCCCCACTCGACGACCTTGACGGTGAGCTGGGCGGACAGGAGCCGCCGTACCGCGGCCACGGGATCGCCGGCGGCCGTTGCCGCCGAGGCGGGGGCCGCTGCCGCCGAGGCGGGGGCCGCTGCCGCCGAGACGGGGGCCGGCAGAGCGCAGGCCACAGCCGCGGCGCCAAATACTGCAAATAATCGCCTCATGCGCAGAATGTCCTAACTCATAAATGAGGGGCATACGTCTTTGCATGATCCATTGTGCCCGCGACGGTGAATCCTGACGTCGCCGTCGATCACGAGACATGCGAAAGGCGGCAGTCGGGGATCTCCCGGTTGCCGCCTTTCGCGTGATCACGACGGCCTTATGGGCCGGTCAGGACATACGCTTGCGATTTTGTGCAAGGTCATGGGCAGTGACGGCGCAGGTCATTCCGCGTCACCGCGAGAATCGGGGGGACGTCAGTGGCGGGTGGCCCGGTTGACGGCGGAGATGATGGCCTTGAGCGAGGCGGTCGTCGTGTTCGCGTCGATGCCGACGCCCCACAGGACCTGCGTGCCCTCCGGCCCGCCGACCTCGCACTCCACGTACGACGCGGCCTTGGCGTCGGCGCCCGCGCTCATCGCGTGCTCGGTGTAGTCGAGGACCCGCACCGGCACCCCGATGTTCTCCAGAGCGTCGCAGAAGGCCGAGATGGGGCCGTTGCCGACGCCCTCGATCTCCCGGATCTGGCCGTCGACCCGCACGTCGGCGCTGATCGCGTCCTTGTCGTCCACGGTGGAGGTGTGCCGGTGGGCCAGCAGGCCCAGCCGCCCCCACGGGCTCGCCGGGTTGGGCAGGTACTCGTCGGAGAACCGCTCCCACATCTCGGCGGCGGTGACCTCGCCGCCCTCGGCGTCCGTACGGGCCTGGATGACGCGGGAGAACTCGATCTGCAGGCGGCGCGGCAGGTCGAGCTGGTGGTCGGCCTTCATGATGTAGGCGACGCCGCCCTTGCCCGACTGGCTGTTGACCCGGATCACGGCCTCGTACGTGCGGCCGATGTCCTTGGGGTCGATCGGCAGGTACGGCACGGCCCAGGCGAACTCGTCGACCGGCACGCCGGCGGCGGCCGCGTCGCGCTCCAGGTGCTCCAGGCCCTTCTTGATGGCGTCCTGGTGGGAGCCGGAGAAGGCCGTGTAGACCAGCTCGCCGCCCCACGGGTGGCGAGGGTGGACAGGCAGCTGGTTGCAGTGTTCGACCACCCGCCGGATCTCGTCCATGTCCGACAAGTCGATCTCCGGGTCGACGCCCTGGGAGAACAGGTTCATGCCCAGCGTCACCAGGCAGACGTTGCCGGTCCGCTCGCCGTTGCCGAACAGGCAGCCCTCGATGCGGTCGGCGCCGGCCATGTAGCCCAGCTCGGCGGCGGCGACGGCGGTCCCGCGGTCGTTGTGCGGGTGCAGGGACAGCACGATCGAGTCCCGGTACGCCAGATTGCGGTGCATCCACTCGATCTGGTCGGCGTACACGTTGGGGGTGGCCATCTCGACCGTCGCCGGCAGGTTGACGATCACCTTGCGGTCGGGGGTGGGCTGCCACACGTCGTTGACGGCGTTGCAGACCTCGACGGCGTACTCCAGCTCGGTGCCGGTGAAGGACTCGGGCGAGTACTGGAAGTAGATCTCCGTGCCCTCCATCTGGGCCGCCAGCTTCTTGCACAGCTTGGCGCCCTCGACGGCGATGGCGGTGATGCCGTCCCTGTCCTGGCCGAAAACGACCCGGCGCTGGAGGGTGGAGGTGGAGTTGTACAGGTGGACGATCGCCTGGCGCGCGCCGCGCAGCGACTCGAAGGTCCGCTCGATCAGCTCGGGCCTGGCCTGCGTCAGCACCTGGATGACCACGTCGGAGGGGATGCGCTCCTCTTCGATGATCTGGCGGACGAAGTCGTAGTCCGTCTGCGACGCGGCCGGGAAGCCGACCTCGATCTCCTTGTAGCCCAGCCGGACCAGCAGGTCGAACATCTTCAGCTTGCGGTCGGCGTCCATCGGGTCGATCAGGGCCTGGTTGCCGTCGCGCAGGTCCACCGCGCACCAGCGGGGCGCCTTGGTGATGACCTTGTCGGGCCAGGTGCGGTCGGTCAGCCGTACGGGCTCGAACGGCGTGTAGCGATGGAACGGCATCGGGCTCGGCTGCTGCTCATTCATGATTGCTCCTCGTCGGGCGCACGGCGAGCCCCGGACACGACGTTGCCGTCGATCATTGGAAAGGGGCGCCGTTGGAAGAAACCAGGGCGGCCGACGCGCATGCCTCTCGCACCGCGGCGAGGGAGCCGGCCTCTTACAGGCCCTCGCCGCGGCGGATAAGAAGGAGTCCGCGCAGCATGCCAAGCAGACTAGCAGACGCCCTCCGGAGGAACAGACACCCGATCACATTCCGAGACGGACCACCGGGTTAGGGTGAGCCGTGACGCGAAGGAGGCCGCATGAAGGACAACGACATCCTCAAGCAGATCAGCGAGCTGGTCGACGAGGAGCACTCCCTGCGTGAACGGCTGGTCGCGGGCGAGCTGACCTCCGAGGAGGAGCACGACAGGATCTCCTCGCTGGAAGAGCAGCTCGACCGCTGCTGGGACCTGCTGCGCCAGCGCCGCGCCCGGCGCGACGCGGGCGAGGACCCCGACTACGCCTCCCCCCGGCCGGTCAACGAGGTCGAGAACTACATGCAGTAGACCCCCCTCACCGCCGCGGTTCCACGATGTGAAAATGAGTCGCGTCCCTGACAGGGTGTGCGAAATTCTTGTCGGCATGCACACGATGCGCGTCGTCCCCGCGGCGCAGGAGGAAGACGACCCCGGCGGCCCGGCGGGCCACTCCCCTCTGGCCGGTCTGTACGCCGTTTCCCGGGCCTGCGACGAACCGGGTCCCGCGATGTCGTGGCGGCACTTCTCGGCGAGCGTCCGGAGCGGGGCGGGCGGCGAGCGGGCCGAGGCGTGGGCGGCGTGCGACGCCGGGCAGGACGACGGCACCCGGACCGACGGCACCCGGACCGGCGGTGATCAGGTCGTCGGCGGCCAGGTCGTCGGCGGCCACATCCTCCACTTCCCGCAGGACGACAACACCCACCTCGCCCTGCTCCGGCTGATGACGCATCCGCTGCGGCGGCGCGAGGGCGTCGGCGGCATGCTGCTCGACCACGCGATCGGCCGGGCTCGCGACGAGGGCAGACGCGTGCTGATCGCCGAGGCGCCCGCGGACGGGCCGGGCACGGCTTTCGCCAAGGCCCGCGGATTCTCCCCGGCCTCCACCGAGACCCGGCTGGTGCTCGACCTGCGCACGGCCGACCGGTCCGGCCTCGAACTCCTCCGGGCCCGGGCCGTACGGCACGCCACCGGCTACTCGCTCGAACGGTGGGCCGGGCCGACCCCCGACGACCTGCTCGGCGACATCGCCCGCCTGGCGGAGGGCATGAACGACGAGCCGCTGGGCGACCTCGCCGTGGAGGAGCAGCGGTGGACGGCCGACCGCGTGCGCGCCCGCGAGGAGATGCTCGCGCGGGCGGGCCAGCGGACCTACACGATGATCGCCCGGCATACGGCCAGCGGAGAACCGGCGGGGTTCACCCAGCTGGTGGTGGACGCCGAGCGGCCGGAGGGCTGGGCCCGCCAGGACGTGACCACGGTCCTCGCCCCGCATCGGGGCCGGCGGCTCGGCCTGGTGCTCAAGCTCGCCAACCTCACCTGGTTCCGCGCCTGCGAGCCGTCCGTCGAGCGTGTGATCACGTGGAACTCCGTGGCGAACCCGCACATGCTGGCGATCAACGAGGCGATGGGCTTCGAGGTCTTCGACACCTGGTACCAGTGGCAGCTCGACATCTGACCGGGGACGCAGGCCGGTCCCGGCCCCGCCGGCGGGCCTACTTGGTCTTGCGGGTGTAGACGACGCGGTCGACCAGCCGTTCGGGCCGGCCGGGCGGGGTGAAGTACAAATCGAAGGTGTGCCGGTCGTCCGACCTGATGGTGATCACCGTGCGCATCGGGATGGTCTTCCCGGCGTACTCCGGGCCGAGCACGCCGGGGTCGGTGAACGTGCCGGGCAGCGACAGCACATTGCCGATCTCGGCGAGAGCGGGGCCGCGATAGGTCATCGCGGTGGGGGTGACGCTGTCGAAGGTGGTCCACTCGTAACGCCGGTCGATGGTGGAGAAGCCGAGGATTCCCAGCCGGTAGTAGGGGTGGCCGCCCAGGACGCCTTCGGCCTCCTCCTCCAGGAACCGGCCGCCCGTCTTGGCGATCCATCGCGTCTTGACCGTGATGTCGCGGGAGACGACCGGCTTGCCGTCCCCGCCGAGAAGGTAGTTGTACTTGGTGGCCTTCCACGTGCCGGCCAGCGGGTCGAGCCGGCGATGGAAAGGCCCCGGCCCGAGCGGGTCGGCGGCTGCGCTCCGGGTCCGCGCGGCCGTCGCGGCGGCCGGCGCCGACGGGGCGGCCGGCGCGCCGGTCAGGGCCAGTACGGCCGCGGCCGAGACGACGGACAGGGACAGACTCTTCAGCATGGGTGTCTCCGTGGGCTGCGGGGGCCGGCAGGCGACGTGGTGCGGCCGCCCTGCCTACACGATCTCGGGCCGCGGCAGGTCCGGGCTCTCTTTCGCAGGACCCGCCGCGTGACGTACGGGATCATGACATCGGGGGAAACGCGGCTGGTAGTGTCCCCGTCATCGGCCAGATGTGCATTTCGCACGGTTCACGGAAGGGTCCCGGCGAGTGGGGCGAACCGCGGACGACCTTCCGCTCCGGCTGGCCAGGGCCATGTTGTGGGCCTCGTTCGGCATCCTCGTCTACATCCGTGCGTTCAGCGCGCTGGACGGCGGCGCCGATCTGCTCGGGGTGCTGCTCCCGATGGCGTCCTACCCGCCGCTCATCGCGCTGTCGCTGTGGTGCTGGAGGCCGGCCGTCCGATACGGGCTCTTCGCCGCCGTGATGCTGCTCTACTTCCTGCCGTTCCCGTTCGCCGGGGAGTCCTGGGACTGGATGCCGTGGACCGTGGCCGCCGCCGCGCTGTGCGCGCTCCCCACACGGATCGCCTGGCCGATGTTCGTCCTCACCGTGACCGCGGCCGGCGCGTCGGTCCTCCTCCTCGGCTACGACGCCGCTCCCGGACAGGAGGTCCAGGCCGGCCTCGGGTACATGATCGCCACGGCGGACGACGGTCTCATCGTCTTCGGCCTGTCCAGGCTCGTCATGGCCGTCACGAGACTTCACCGGACGCGCGAGGAACTGGCCCGGACGGCCCTGTCGAGGGAACGGCTGCGGCTGGACGGAGAGCTGCGGCACCTGCTCGGCGGAAAGCTCCAGGCGATCGCGTTCCGGATGCGGACAGCTGCCCGGCAGGAGCCGGGCGAGGCACGGCACTCCCTCCGGGAAGGGATCGAACTCGCGCGGCGCACCCTGGCGGAGGTGCGCGCCACGGCCGGCGCCTACCGCGCCGACGCCCTCGGGACGATCTCGCCGCCGGCCGAGTCGCCACGGCTGGCGCGGCGTGTTCTGCTCGCGGTCCTGGTCATCCAGTGCCTGCTCGTCCTGAAGAGCCTGGCCTACGTCCGCCCCGGCGACTGGACGGCCTTCGCCCTCGCCGCCGTCCTGCTCACCGTCATCGTGGTCCTCCAGGTGCTCCCGCGGTCGCGGGCGCGGCTGGTCGCGCAGAGCCTGCTGATCCTGCTGCCCCTGCCCGTCGTCCCCGACGCCTGGGACCGCCTGCTGAGCATCTTCACGGGCAAGCTGCTGCTCAACGTGCGGCCGCCGCGCTCCTGGGCGATCGTCGGGGTCGTCCTGGGCGGGCACCTCGCCTGGTTCCTGCACCGGATCGACCGCGACTACCTGTTCATCGACGACATCCCCGCCGCCCTGGCCAACTTCGGCGGCCATGTCATGATCATGTGGCTGGTGTACTGCCTCGGGCGGCTGAGCGGACTGCTCACCGTGCTGGAGCGGACCCGGCACGAGCTGGCCGAGGCGGCGGTGCGCCGCGAACGCGTGCGGATCGCCGGCGACCTGCACGACATCCTGGGCTACAGCCTGTCGGCGGTCGCCCTCAAGGGCGAGGTCGCCGAACACCTGCTCGGCACCGACCCCGCAAGGGCCGAAACCGAGATCGCCGCACTCGGGTCACTGGTCGAACGGGCCGTGGTGGAGCTCGGCTCCATCACCGGCGACCGGGTGGAGCTGCGGCTGAGCAGTGAGATCGACGCCGCCCGCGAGGTGCTGGCGAGCGCCGGGATCGACGCGGTGGTGCGCGTCGAGACGGGCCCGCTTCCCGCGGCGGTCGACACCGCGCTGGCCACCGTGCTGCGAGAAGGCGTCACCAACGTCCTGCGCCACAGTCAGGCCCGCACCTGCGAGATCACCGTGTCGGGCACGGCGGGTGGCGTACGGCTGCGGATGGTCAACGACGGAGCCGCCGTACGGGAGGGATCGGAGCGGCAGGAACGGCGCGGCACCGGGCTCCACAGCATCGCGGCGCGGACCAGCGGACGGGTGACGGCCGGACACCGGGCCGATGACAGCTTCGAGATGCTCGCCGAGTTTCCGGCACCGGCCGAACCCGATGGCGGCCCGGAGGGCCTCCATCCGGTCTCGGGCAGGCGGCTCTCCCGGACGTGAGACCGCTGGCATGATCGGTGTCCATCGGACGGGGGTCGAGGCCGTCCGTTCGCGGGCCGGAAGGGTGATGCGTGTGATTCGCGTCCTCATCGCGGAGGACATGCACATCCTCCGCGAAGCGCTGATCGAGCTGCTGTCGTTGCACGACGACATCGAGGTGGTGGCGGGGGTCGTCTCCGGCCTGGAGATCGTACCCGCGGCGCTGGAGCACCGGCCCGACGTGGCCGTGATCGACATCGACCTGCCGGGGCTGGACGGCGTGGCCGCGGCGGCCGAGTTGCGAAGGGCGCTGCCCGATTGCGCCGTCCTGATCCTGACGGCGCTGACCAAACCGGGTGCCCTGCGCAGGGCGCTGGGCGTCCAGGTCGCGGGTTTCGTGCCGAAGGACATCCGGCCGGCCGAGCTCGCCGCGGCGATCAGGACCGTCGCGGCGGGGGGACGAGCGGTGGACCCGTCGCTGGCGCTGGTCGCACTGGAGGCGCCGGAAAGCCCGCTCAGCCGGCGCGAGACGGAGGTGCTGCGCATGTCGGCCACGGGCGCGCAGCCCGCCGAGATCGCCGAGCGGCTCTTCCTGACCTACGGCACGGTGCGCAACTACCTCACCTCAGCGGTCGCCAAGCTGGGGGCCCGCAACCGGGTCGACGCCATCCGGATCGCCACGGATTCCGGCTGGATCTAGCCGGGGCTCCGCGACGAGCGGGCAGGCTCCCGATGGTGACGCCCCGCCGCCCGGGCCGCCGCGGCGCCCCGGGCGGCTATGCGAAATGCACATCGACCGGGTTACTGAGGCACTGACGGCCTTCTCCGGCCTTCTGCCACGATTTCGGTGAACCAAGATCCACCGAACGGCGTCCGTCGCGTGCCGCGGCTCTGCCGTCTTGTGAGCAGGAGATGTCATGGGAAAGACGGGCAACCCCACGCCGCGACGGGCGGCCCTCGCAGGCGCCGGGACTCGCTGATGGAGCCCACCGAAGTCCTGCCGATCGTCGCGATCCTGTCGATCGTCACCGTCGAGTTCGGCGGGCACGCGCTGCTGCGGTTCATCACCACCGACCGGGACCGGCTCGGAGCCCTCCGCGAGCGCTTCTTCCGCGCCGGCCACGCGCACGCGGGTGTGCTCCTGGTGCTCTCACTCGTCTATCTGCTGTATCTGCCCCGCGCCGGTTTCACCGACGGCCTGGAATGGCTGTGCGGCGCCGCCCTGCTCGCCGGAGTGCTGGCCCAGTCGGGCGGGTTCTTCCTGCACCTAGGTGTCGGCGAGGAGGGCCGGGGCTCGTACGGCACCGCGCTCACGCGGACCGGCGCCCTGCTCCTCGCGGCCGCGCTCATCGCCTTGGCGGCCGGACTCATCCGGGCCGCGTAGGCCGCCCACCGCAGGCGAACGGAGAAGTGAATGATCCTGGTGACCGGCGCGACCGGCAACGTGGGCTCGGAACTGGTCGAGGCGCTGCTCGGGGCGGGTGAACGGGTCCGGGCGCTCGTCCGGAACCCCGGGGACGCCGCCCTGCCCCCTGACGCGGAGCCCGTCGGCGGCGACCTCAACCGGCCGGAGAGCCTGACCGAGGCGTTCGACGGTGTCCGGCGTGTGTTCCTCCTGCCGGGCTACGAAGACATGCCCGGCCTGCTGGCCCGCGCCCGCCGGGCCGGGGTGGAGCGGGTCGTGCTGCTGACGGGCGGATCGGCCGCGCTGGAGGACATGACCAACGCCGTCTCCCGCTACATGACCCTCTCCGAGCGGGCCGTGCGGGCGTCCGGCCTGCCCTGGACCCTCCTGAGGCCAAGGTCGTTCATGTCCAACGCCCTGCGCTGGCTGCCTCAACTCGAGGCCGGCGACGTGGTGCGCGTGCCGTTCGCCTTCGTGCGCACCGCCGCCGTCGATCCCTTCGACATCGCCGCCGTGGCGGCCCGGGCGCTGCTGGACGACGGGCACGACGGCCTGATCCACGAAGTGACCGGCCCGCGGGCGCTGCTGCCCGCCGACCAGGTGGCCGTCCTCGCCAGGGTGCTCGGCAGGGATCTGCGTTGCGAAGGCCTGACCGACGCCGAGGCCCGGGCCGAGATGGAGGCGCAGATGCCCGCGCAGTACGTCGACGCGTTCTTCCGGTTCTTCGCCGACGGCACGCTGGACGAGTCGCGCGTCCACCCCACTGTGCGCGAGGTGACCGGACGCCCACCCCGCACCTTCGAACAATGGGCGGACGCCCACGCCGATGCCTTCCGCGAGACCCGGGCCCCTTGAATCGGTGCACGCCGCACTACGGACGCAGGTCGGTCGCGGCCTCGCCGGTGCCCGGATCGCACGGGAAGGAGAGGTGCTGGTGGATCATCACCCACGCGCCGTCCCGCCGTTCGAACACGCGGGTCCCGCGTGACCACATCTCGGCGCTCTCGCCGCCGGTCTGCTCCACCCGGATGCGGTTGAGCCCCCACGCGACCGCCAGGTCCCGCCTGGCCAGGATCTCGAGGTCGGGGACGTCCCAGCTCACGCCGGCCTCGGCGGCGTCGAGGCCGCGCGCGCAGACCTCGCGCACCGCCTCGACGCCGCGGTGCTGCAGCGGCCCGTCGTGCTCGTAGGAGACGACGTCCCCGGCGATTCCGGTCATGAGGCCGTCCAGGTCCCCTTCGGCGGTGCCGGCGAACCACCGGCGGTGCAGTTCGCGCACCTCCTCCTCTGCCGTTTCCGAATCCTCGGCCGTGCCCGAATCGGCGCCCGGCTCGACGTACGGGAACGAGTGGTGCTCATGGGTGATCATCCAGTGGCCGTCCTGCCTGCGCAGGCCGAGCGTCAGCCGCAGGCGCATCCGCGGGTCGGCCGCGAGTTCCTCGGGGCCGCCGCAGCGCAGCAGGGCGTGGGCGAACGCGACGTCCTCCCCCGCGGTCACGTCCAGCGAATCGATCTCGAAGCAGGCGCCCCGTGCCTGCCAGGCGAAGAAGGGCGGCCACGTCTCGCGGTAGGCGTCCAGGCCGCGTACGCCCTCGTACGGCGGCGGCACGTCGAACATCACGATGTCGGCCGCGTGGCCGGCGACGACTCCGTCGATGTCGCCGCGGTGGACCGCCTCGGCCCAGCGCTCGATCAGGTCGCGGATCCGCTCGTGGTCGTCGGTCATCTGGCTCGGTCCTTCCGGGTCGTCGGCTGTCACCGCCTACAACCCCCGGCAACCGGCGAACTCATCGGTCGGCGGCCACATCCGCCCGCGTGAGTTCCGCCGGCAGGCCGAAGGCCGGCAGGTGGGCGTCCAGGAACGAGACCACCTCGGCGATCAGCGGTCCGCGCAGCGCGAGCAGGTCCAGGCCGGCGGCCGCGTACACGCCGCGGTCGTCGTCCCACAGGTAGGTGCCGAACGCGACCTGCCCGTTCGCCCGCGCCGGCAGGAAGCGCCAGCGCCGGCTCCCGGCCGTCTCCAGCAGGAAGCCGCGGATGCCGTCGTGCCCGTGGAACCAGGCCGGAAGCGGCGGCATCGAGTACTTCGCGTCCTCGGTCAGCATCGCCACGATGGCGTCCACGTCCGCGGCCTCCCAGGCGGCGGCGTAGCGCCGGGCCGTCCCCCGCCACGCCGGTTCGCCGAGCAGCCCGAGTGTCCGCTGCTGGGTGGCGGGCGGGACCAGGCGGCCGAGCGTGCCGCGGGCCCGCTGCAGCGCGCTGTTGACCGCGGCGACGGTCGTCTCCAGCAGGCCGGCGACCTCGCCGGCGCCGTAGCCGAGGACGTCGCGCAGCAGCAGCACGGCCCGCTGCCGAGCGGGCAGGTGCTGCAGCGCGGCGACGAAGGCCAGCTCCACGCTCTCCCGCGCCACGACGCGGGCCTCCGGGCCCAGCTCCGCGGTCCAGCTCATCAGCCGGTCCGGGAACGGCTCGACCCACGCCGCCTCGGCCGGAGGTACGCCTCCCGGGCTCAGGTCGGCGGGCAGCTCGCGCCGCCCACGCCGCTCGATGAGCGTCAGCGCCCTGTTCGTGGCGATCGCGTACAGCCAGGGCCGTACGGACCCGCGGTCCCCCTCGTGTTCCCGGAACCGTGGCAGAGCGCGCCATGCCCGGTCCAGCGTGTCCTGGACGACGTCCTCCGCGTCGTGAACCGATCCCAGCATGCGGTAGCAGTGCGCGCGCAGCTCGTCCCGCAACGGCCCGACCAGGCGCCCGAAGGCGTCGCCGTCGCCGGAACGGGCCGCGGCCAGCAGTTCGGCCCCGGACTGCCCCGTCCGGCCGATCCGTTCCCCACCCATCCGCCCATCCTGCCCCGGCCCGGGGGGCGGTGCCGGAGACAGTGGAGGAAGCGGTCGGGCCGTGCGCAATGCCGGGTCCGGACGGGCCCCCACCGCGCCGGCGGTACGGAGCCTCCGGCTCGGCCGAAGGCGTTCACACGTGCGATCGCTTCCTCCCCTCCAGGGTAATCCCGGTGGTCAGACGGACAACAGGCGGTGAACCTCCTCGTCCCGGAGCTCCCGTGCGGGGCCGGACCTGACCACCCGCCCGGCGTCGAGGATCACGAACCCGTCGGCCAGCCGCAGGGCGAGGTCCAGGTACTGCTCCACCAGCAGGATCGCGAGACCGGTCGCGTGCAGGCGTTCCACGGCCTCCTCGATCTCCAGGATGATCGACGGCTGGATGCCCTCGGTCGGCTCGTCCAGGATCAGCAGCCTCGGCCGGGTGACCAGGGCCCGGGCGATCGCGAGCTGCTGCTGCTGGCCGCCGGACAGGAAGCCCGCCGGCCGTTTCAGCAGCGGCTTGAGCCGGGGGAAGACCTCCAGCGCCTCCTCCAGCGCCGCGTGCTCACGGTGCGTGGAGGCCTCCAGCGTGACCAGGAGATTGTCCATCACGGTGAGCTGGGGAAAGGTCTCGTGCCCCTGCGGCACGTAGCCCATGCCGAGCCGTACGCGCTGGTCGGGGCGCAGCCGGGTGACGTCCCTGCCCTCGAACGTCACCGTCCCGCCGGTCGCCGGGAGCACGCCCATGACGGTGTCGAGCAGGGTCGTCTTGCCGACCCCGTTGCGGCCCATCACGCAGACGAGGCTTCCGGCGGTCACCTCCAGCGAGACGCCGAAGAGCACCCGGGCCCGGCCGTACCCCGACTCCAGTCCCTCAACGGACAGCATCCTCTGCACCCTCCCGCGCCCGTCCCAAGTAGATCTCCTGCACGCGCGGGTCGGCCCGCACCTGCTCCACCGAGCCCTCCGTCAGCACCCTGCCCTCGTGCAGGACGGTGACCTGGGAGGCGTAGCGGCGCAGGAAGTCCATGTCGTGCTCGACCACGACCACGGTGTGGTCGCGGGCGACCTCGGTGAGCAGCTCGCCGGTGCGCTCGCGCTCGCCGGAGGACATGCCGGCGACCGGCTCGTCGAGCAGCAGCAGCCGGGGCCGCTGGACGATCAGCATGCCGATCTCCAGCCACTGCCGCTGCCCGTGGGACAGCACCCCGGCCCTGCTGCCGGCCAGCCCGGCCAGGCCGGTCGTCTCCAGTGCCGCCGCGACCTCCTCCGACACCCCGCGCCTGCGACGCAGCAGCGACCACAGGGGGCGGCGGAACGACGCGGCGAGGTCGAGGTTCTCCAGCACGGTGAGCTCCTCGAAGACCACCGAGGTCTGGAAGGTGCGGCCCACGCCGAGCCGGACGATCTCGTGTTCCCTGCGGCCCGCGAGGTCCTGCCCCTCGAACCGCACCGTGCCCGCCGTCGGTTTCGTCAGGCCCGTGATCACGTCGATGAGGGTGGTCTTCCCCGCGCCGTTCGGCCCGATCAGGAAGCGCAGCTCACCCCGGCCGACGGTCAGGTCCACGCCGTCGAGCGCCCGGAAGCCGCCGAAGGCGACTTCCAGCCCGCGGATGTCCAGGAGCGGCTCGGTCACGCCCTCGCCTCCCTTCTCCGTACGAGTGCGGCGGCCAGGCCCGCGATGCCCTTGGGCGCCAGCGTCATGACGAGCACGAACAGGGCGCCCTGCAGGTACAGCCAGACGTCCGGGAGCTCCTCGCTGAAGTACGTCCGCGCGTACCCCATCACGACCGCGCCGAGCACCGCGCCCGCCAGCGCGAACCGGCCGCCGACGGCCACGGCGACGACGAGTTCGAGCGAGGGCACGACCCCGAGCAGGGCCGGCGAGATGATGCCCACCACGGGCACGAACAGCGCCCCCGCGATGCCGGCCGTGCCCGCGGAGACGGCGAAGGTCAGCGTCTTCACGGTGGCGGGGTCGTACCCCAGGAAGCGCACCCGGTCCTCGCCGTCCCTGACCGCGAGCAGCAGCCGTCCGAACCGGCTGCGGACCAGTTGCCTCGCGCCCAGGTAGAGCGCCCCGAGCACGGCCGCCACCAGCAGGTAGAGGCCCCGCTGGGTCTCGTCGGCCGCCACGTCGCGGCCGAAGAAGTCGAAGAAGTTGGTCAGGCCGTTCGTGCCGCCGGTCAGCCCCTGCTGCCCGACCAGCAGGATCACCAGCGCCGCCGCCAGCGCCTGGGTGAGGATCGCGAAGTACGCCCCTCGTACGCGCTGGCGGAAGACCAGCGCGCCGAGCAGCAGCGCGACCGCGACCGGCAGCACGACGACCATGGCCAGCGCGAAGACCGGGTTGCCGAACGGCTTCCACAGCGCCGGCAGCTTCTCCACCCCGCTCCAGACCATGAAGTCGGGCAGGTCCCCGCCGGCGTCGTTGAGCTTGAGATACATGCCCATCGCGTAGCCGCCGAGGCCGAAGAACACCCCCTGACCGAGCGTGAGCATGCCGCCCTGCCCCCAGGCGAGGCCGATGCCCAGTGCCACGATCGCGTAGCAGAGATACTTGGCCAGCAGGCCGAGGCGGAACGGCTCCAGCAGCAGCGGCGCCACCACCAGGGCGAGCACCGCCACCGCCGTGAAGGCCGCGGGGCCCTGCCACCGGCCGGTCAGGACCCGGCGCGAGACCGTGAGGGCGGTCATGTGAGCGCCCGCGATCGGACGAAGAACAGCCCCTGCGGCCGGATCTGCAGGAAGCCGATGATCGCCACGAGGACCACCACCTTGGCGAGGCTGGCGTCGCTCCAGAACTCGGCGTAGGAGTTCAGCAGGCCGAGGCCGATCGCGGCCAGCACCGCGCCGCGAAGCTGGCCCAGGCCGCCGGCGACGACCACGAGGAACGCGTCGACGATGTAGTACGTCCCGAGCGTCGGCCCGACCGGCCCGATCAGCGTGAGCGCGACCCCCGCGACTCCGGCGAGGCCGGAGCCGATGAAGAACGTCCGCTGGTCGACCCTTCCGGTGTCGATGCCGCTCGTGGCCGCGAGCCTCCTGTTCTGCATCACCGCCCGCATGCGCCGCCCCTGCCCGGTCCGGTTCATGTACGCCCAGATCGCGAGCACCGACGCCGCGGCGAGCGCCATGATGAACAGCCGGTTGTACGGCAGGATCCCGGCCCCGCCGCGCAGCCAGGCGGGCGAGGACACCTGCACGTTGGGCGCCCCGAACAGGTCACGGGCCAGTTGCTGGAGCATGAGGCTGGCGCCCCAGGTGAGCAGCAGCGTGTCCAGCGGGCGGCCGTAGAAGCGCCGGACCAGCGTGCGCTCCAGGATCAGGCCCATGACCCCGGCCACCACGAAGGCGGCCGGGAGGGCGACCAGGAAGCCCACGCCCTGGAGCAGGTAGGCCGTGTAGGCCCCCGCCATGATGAACTCGCCGTGGGCCATGTTGATCACGCCCATCTGCCCGAAGGTGAACGTCAGCCCGAGGGCGATGAGCAGCAGGACCGCTCCGATCGACAGCCCGATCGGCAGCTGGTTGACGATTCCCTCCACGTCGCCCCGTCAGACCAGGCCGCCGGCCCAGGAGTACGTCCTGAGGTAGGGATCGGGCTTGATCGGCTCGCCGGAGTTCCAGACCTCCTTGATCTGGCCGTCCGGCTGGACGACCCCGATGCGCGCGGTCTTGTAGACGTGCTGGTTGTCGCCGTCGATGGTGACCTTGCCCTCGGGGCGGTCCAGGGACACCCCGCCGGCGGCCTTCTTGACGGCCTCCACGTCGGTGCTCCCGGCCTTCTTGACGGCCTCGGCCCACAGGTGGACGGCGTTGTATCCGGCCTCCATCGGGTCGGAGGTCACCTTGTCGGCGCCGTACTTCGCCTTGAACGCGGCCACGAACTTCTCGTTCGCCGGGGTGTCGGTCGTCTGGTAGTAGTTCCAGGCCACGAGGTGCCCGGCGACGTTGTCCACCCCGATGCCCCTGACCTCCTCCTCGGCCACGGACACCGACATGACCGGCATCTGGTCGGCGCTGATCCCGGTGCTCTTGAGCTGCTTGAAGAACGCGACGTTGCTGTCGCCGTTCAGGGTGTTGAAGACCGCGTCCGGCTTGGCCTCGACGATCTTGTTGACCAGCGTGCTGTACTCGGTGTGCCCGAGCGGGGTGTACTCCTCGCCGAGGACCTCCATCCCGTTCGCCGCGGCGTACGCCTTGATGATTTTGTTCGCGGTTCTCGGGAAGACGTAGTCGCTGCCGACGAGGAAAAGCTTTTTCTTGCCCTTCTCCTTCAGGTAGTCGAGCCCGGGGACGATCTGCTGGTTGGTCGTCGCGCCCGTATAGAAGATGTACGGCGAGCTTTCCAGGCCCTCGTACTGGACCGGATACCACAGCAGCGCCTTGCGCTTCTCGAAGACGGGGAGCATCGCCTTGCGGCTCGCCGACGTCCAGCCGCCGAAGACGGTCGCGACCTTGTCCTGCGCGATGAGCTTGGTGGCCTTCTCCGCGAACGTCGGCCAGTCGGAGGCGCCGTCCTCCACGACGGGCTCGAGCTTCTTGCCCAGCACGCCGCCGGCCGCGTTGACCTCCTCGATCGCGAGCAGCTCGGCGTCCCTGACCGTGACCTCGCTGATGGCCATCGTGCCGCTGAGGGAGTGCAGGATGCCGACTTTTATGGTGTCAGAACCCCCAGATGAGGCAGATGTACCACTTGTCGAGGATTGTCCGCCGCACGCCGCGAGCGTCGCGGCCGCGAGAGCGAACACCGCTCCGGCACGCCATAATGAGTTCCGCAATTGCCTCTCCTTGCCGCTACGGCCCCCGCGCCGATCCGTCTGCCGTCAAGGTGGGCGCGCGGTATTTCCCGCCGAAATCCCGGCCGTTAACAACTCATTAGCGGAAGCTCACCGCCGTCCGGATACGCGTACGAAATCGGCGGGTAACGCCGAGGAAACGCCGGGTACCTATCGTCCCGCCATGCGGCTCACTCCACACGAACAGGAACGGCTCCTCATCCACGTCGCCGCGGGCGTGGCCCGCGAGCGCAAGGAGCGCGGCCTTCGCCTCAACCATCCGGAGGCGACGGCCCTGATCGCGTCCTTCCTCCTGGAGGGCGCCCGCGACGGCCGCAGCGTCGCCGACCTGATGGACGCCGGCCGCAAGGTCCTGCGCCGCGAGGACGTCATGGAGGGCGTGCCCGAGATGCTGGAGTCCGTCCAGATCGAGGCGACCTTCCCCGACGGCACCAAGCTCGTCACCGTGCACAACCCGATCGCATGAGTACGCCGAGCTTCGAGGGCGTGCCCGGCGAGATCCTGTGCGGCGACGGCGACGTGCCGCTGAACCCCGGCAGGGAGCGGATCACCCTGAGAGTCGTCAACACCGCCGACCGGCCGGTGCAGGTCGGGTCGCACTACCACTTCGCCGCGGCCAACCCCGGCCTGGAGTTCGACCGGGAGGCGGCCCGGGGCACCCGCCTCGACATCCCGGCGGGCACCGCGATCAGGTTCGAGCCCGGGGTGGAGCGCGACGTCACGCTGGTCCCGCTCGCGGGGAACCGCGTCGTCCCCGGACTGCGCCCCGAGTGGGCCGGTCCCCTCGACGGGAGGACCGATGTCTAGCGTCGAGCGCGCGCGCTACGCCGCGCTGTACGGCCCCACCACCGGCGACCGGGTGCGCCTGGCCGACACCGGCCTGTACGTCGAGGTGACCGAGGACCTGTCGATGGGACCCGCCGGGGCGGGCGACGAGGCGGTGTTCGGCGGCGGCAAGGTCATCCGCGAGTCGATGGGGCAGGCGCGCACCACGAGGGCGGAGGGCGCGGCCGACCTGGTCATCACGGGCGCGGTGATCCTCGACCACTGGGGCGTGGTCAAGGCCGACATCGGCGTCCGCGACGGCCGGATCGCGGCGATCGGCAAGGCCGGCAACCCCGACACGATGGACGGCGTCCACCCGGACCTCGTCATCGGCCCGTCCACCGAGATCCTCGCGGCGAACGGCAAGATCGTCACCGCGGGCGCGGTCGACTCCCACGTCCACCTGATCTGCCCGCAGATCCTCGACGAGGCGCTCGCCTCGGGCGTGACCACGGTCGTCGGCGGCGGCACAGGACCCGCCGAGGGCACGAAGGCCACCACCGTGACCGGGACCTGGTACCTCGGCCGGATGCTGGAGTCCCTGGACTCCTACCCGGTGAACGTGGCCCTGCTCGGCAAGGGCAACACGGTCAGCGAGGAGGGGCTGCTCGAACAGTTGAGAGCCGGGGCGTCGGGCTTCAAGCTGCACGAGGACTGGGGCACCACCCCCGCCGCCATCGACGCCTGCCTGCGGGTCTGCGACGCCACCGGGGTGCAGGTCGCCATTCACACCGACACGCTGAACGAGGCCGGTTTCGTGGAGTCGACTCTGCGGGCCATCGGCGGGCGGGCCATCCACGCCTACCACACCGAGGGCGCCGGAGGCGGCCACGCCCCGGACATCATCACGGTGGCCTCCCACGCCAACGTGCTGCCCTCGTCCACGAACCCGACCAGGCCGCACACGGTCAACACCCACCACGAGCACCTGGACATGCTCATGGTGTGCCACCATCTCAATCCCGCCATCCCGGAGGACCTGGCCTTCGCCGAGTCGCGGATCCGGCCGACGACGATGGCGGCCGAAGACGTCCTGCACGACATGGGCGCGATCTCGATGATCGGCTCGGACTCCCAGGCCATGGGCCGGGTCGGCGAGACGATCATCCGTACGTGGCAGACGGCGCACGTGATGAAGCGGCGCCGCGGGGCGCTGCCGGGCGACGGCCCCGCCGACAACCTCCGCGCCCGCCGGTACGTGGCGAAATACACGATCAACCCGGCGATCGCCCACGGGCTGGACGCGGAGATCGGGTCGGTGGAGCCCGGCAAGCTCGCCGACCTCGTGCTGTGGAGCCCGGCCTTCTTCGGGGTCAAGCCCGACCTCGTCGTGAAGGGCGGCGTCATCGCGTACGCCCAGATGGGTGACGCGAACGCGTCGATCCCGACGCCGCAGCCCGTGCTCCCCCGCCCCATGTTCGGCGCGGCACCGGTCACCGCCGCCGCGACCTCGCTGCACTTCGTGGCGCCCCTCGCGCTGGAGGACGGCCTGGCCGGCCGCCTCGCCGTCGGCAGACGGCTGGTCCCGGTGGCCGACGTCCGCGCCCGGCGCAAGGACGCCATGCCGCTCAACGACGCCCTGCCGGACATCCGGGTGGATCCCGACACCTTCGCCGTACGCGTGGACGGCGAGCTGATCGAGCCCGCCCCGGCCGAGTCGCTGCCGATGGCGCAGCGCTACTTCCTCTTCTGATGTCCGCCGTGAAGGGGGACGCCGCGCTGCTGCTGCTGGCCGATTCCCGGCTGCCGGCGGGCGGGCACGCCCATTCGGGCGGCGTGGAGGAGGCCGTACGGCTGGGCGCCGTCACCGGCACAGACGACCTGGCGCGGTTCCTGCGCGGCAGGCTCGCCACCTCCGGCCTCGTCACCGCCGCGCTCGCCGCCGCCGCGTGCGAGCTGGCGGTCTCCGAGGTCGTCCGGGGACCCGCAGCCGGCCGCGGCGGCGGTGCCGGTGCCGATGCCGATGCCGATGCCGATGCCGATGGTGAGCCGGTGGCGGCGCTGTGGCGGCGGCTGGACGCCGAGGCCGACGCCCGGACCGCCTCGCCCGCTCAGCGGGAGGCCTCGCGCACCCAGGGACGGCTCCTGCTGCGCACGGCCCGCCGGATGTGGCCCTCGGCCGCGCTGGACGTGCTGGTGCGAGCGGTGCCCGACGGTCCGCACCATCCGGTCGCGCTCGGCGCGGTCGCGGCCTCCGCGGGGTGCGAGCCCCTCCAGGCCGCGCTGGCCGCCGCCTACGCGACGGTCACCGGCCCGGCCACGGCCGCGGTGCGGCTCCTCGGCCTCGACCCGGTCGCCGTCCACCGCCTGCTCGCCGGCCTCGCGCCCGCGCTCGACGAGACGGCCCACGCCGCCTGCGAGTCGCTCCCGGACGCCCTCCCGCTCGACGATGAACCGTACGACGAGCCGTACGAGGAGCCCGGCGAGGAGCCGGACGATCGCGGCACGGGACGGCACGCGGGTCGGCGGGCGGCGTGGCGGGCGCTGCCCGGGCACGGCGCGCCCGCGCTCGACCTCCTGGCGGAGGGACACCTGACCAATCCGGCCAAGCTCTTCGTCTCCTGACCTCCCACCCGGCCATCACGCGAGAAAGACGAGGTTCCCCATGGGCGCTCACCACGACGACGTCCACGACCCGGCCGAGCCGCACGGGCGGGCGCTCCGCCTCGGCATCGGCGGGCCGGTCGGCAGCGGCAAGACCGCCCTGGTGGCGGCGCTGTGCCGCAGTCTCGGGCCGACCCTGCGGCTCGGGGTCGTGACCAACGACATCTACACCACCGAGGACGCCGACTTCCTGCGCCGCGCGGGGGTCGTCGACCCCGGGCGCATCCTCGCCGTGCAGACCGGCTGCTGCCCGCACACCGCGATCCGCGACGACATCGCGGCCAACCTGGACGCCGTCGAGACGCTGGAAGAGCGGTTCGGGCCGCTCGACCTCGTCATCGTCGAGAGCGGCGGCGACAACCTCACCGCGACCTTCAGCCGGGGCCTGGCCGACCGGCAGATCTTCGTGCTCGACGTGTCGGGCGGCGACAAGGTGCCGCGCAAGGGCGGGCCGGGGGTGACCTCGGCCGACCTGCTCGTGGTCAACAAGACCGACCTCGCGCCGATGGTCGGCGCCGATCTGACCGTGATGTCCCGCGACGCGGCGGCCGTACGGGACGGCAAGCCGGTGCTGTTCACCTCGATCAGGGAGGACAGGTCCGCGCACACCGTCGCCGAGTGGGTGGTGACCATGGTCGAGGCCTGGCGGCGCGAGCACGGGGAACCGCACCACCACGCCGCCCACAGCACCTCCCACGGTAACGCCAGCCCGGCCGCGGCGACCTGACATGGCATCCGGCGCCGTGACGGCGCGGGCGCTGATCCGCACGGAGGCCGCGCGCGGAGGGCGGACCCGGCTGGAGACGCTCCGCTCCGACCCGCCGCTGACACTGCGGCAGACCGGTCCCCGGCGGGTCCACCTCGTCTCGACGGGCGCGGGCCCGCTGCGCGGGGACCGCCTCGACCTCGCCGTGGACGTCGCCCCCGGCACCACGCTGGAGGTCCGCTCGGTGGCCGCCACGCTGGTGCTGCCCGGTCTCGCGGACACCCCCTCGGTCATGGTCGTCCGGGCGCGGGTCGGGGCCGGCGCCGCCCTGCGCTTCTCCCCCGAGCCGACCGTCCTCGCCGCCGGATGCGACCACCGCCTCGTCGTACGGCTCTCGCTCGCCGAGGACGCCACGGTCTTCTGGCGGGAGGAGATCGTGTTCGGGCGGCACGGCGAACGGCCGGGGCGCGGCCACGCGCGGTTCGACGCGACCGTGGCCGGGCGGCCCCTGCTCCGCCAGGACCTCCTGATCGGCGAGGACGCCGTGGACGGCAGCCCGGCCGTCTACGGGGACGCCCGGTGCGTCGGCTCGACCCTTCTCGCGGGCCCCGCCTGGGCTGACGAGCCGGACGCTGAGCGGGAGCGGCGGGCCGTCCTGGGGGACGGCTGGGCGTCCCTGCCCCTGGCCGGTCCCGGCGTGCAGGTCTGCGCGCTCGGCGCGGACGCCGTCCAGCTCAGGGAACGCCTGCGGCGCGGCGAGGATGCCGCACACCCCGTCCCGCCGGCCGGACCACTCGCCGCCGCATAGCCCGGCCCGCCGACCGGACCACCCGCCGCCGCACACCCCGTATCGCCGCCCCGGCCACTCGCCGCCGCACACCCGTCCGACCGCCGGGACCACCCTTTCCCACACCGGCCGGCGGTGGCCGGGGCTGAAACTCGCCGCCTCGCGCCGTAGCCTGGTGATCGTGTCGGAACCCACGCAGCACCCCGGCCTGCCGCGGCGAGGCACCAGCGTGGCCGGCGTCCTGCGGGCCGCCGGCGTGTTCGTCGCGGGGTTCGCGCTGGCCGTGACCGCGCTGCTCCCGTGGGCCGGCCTCACCGCCGAGTTCGGCATCCTCGACGCGTCGCTCACGCACGCCGTGCGCGGCGTGGACGCGGGCTCCGGCTGGTTCGTGCTGGGCGCCGGGATCACGGCCATGCTGCTCGGCGTGCTCGGCGCGGCGCGGAACTGGCTGTTCACCGGGCTGGCGATCCTGCCCGGCGCGGTGGCCGCCTTCGCGCTGGCCATGTTCCTCGCCGACCCGCGCGACCTCGTGGGCCGGCTCGACTTCCGGGTCGCCGGGCTGCTGCGGGTGCATCCCACGATCCAGTACGGCTGGTTCGCCGCCCTGCTGGCCTCGGTCGTGCTGGCCGTCCTGGCCGCCGCCGCGCTGCTGCGCCGCCGGTGACCCGTCAGTCGTAGAAGCCGAGCCGCCGCAGCTGCTTGGGGTCGCGCTGCCACTCCTTGGCGACCTTCACCCGCAGGTCGAGGTAGATCCGGGTGCCGAGGAGCGCCTCGATCTGCTGCCGGGCGCGGGTGCCCACGTCCTTGAGCCTCGCGCCGCCCGGGCCGATCACGATCGCCTTCTGCGAGGGACGCTCGACGAACATGTGGGCGTACACGTCGAGGAGATCGTCACGGCCCTCCCGGGGGTGCATCTCCTCGACCACCACCGCGATCGAGTGGGGCAGCTCGTCCCGCACGCCCTCCAGCGCGGCCTCCCGGATCAGCTCGGCGACCAGCACCTGCTCCGGCTCGTCGGTCAGCTCCCCTCCGGCGTACAGCGGGGGCGACTCCGGCAGCCGCTTGACGAGCACGTCGGCGAGGACCTCGAGCTGCTCGCCGCCCTGCGCGGACACCGGGACGATCTCCGCGAACTCGGCCAGCGCGGACACCGCCAGAAGCTGGTGCGCGATCTGCTCGCGGGTGGCCAGGTCGCACTTGGTGACGACCGCCACCACCGGGGTCTTCTTGACGGCCGCGAGCTTTTCGACGATGAACCGGTCGCCCTTGCCGATCGGCTCGTTGGCCGGGACGCAGAACCCGATGACGTCGACCTCGGTGAGCGTGGACAGCACCAGGCTGTCGAGCCGCTCCCCCAGGAGCGTGCGGGGACGGTGGAAGCCGGGGGTGTCCACGATCACCAGCTGGGCGTCCGGCCGGTGGACGATGCCGCGGATGGCCCGCCGCGTCGTCTGCGGCTTGGACGAGGTGATCGCCACCTTGGTGCCGACCAGGGCGTTCATCAACGTCGACTTGCCGACGTTGGGCCTGCCGACGAAGCAGGCGAAGCCCGCCCGGAAACCGCTCGGTTCGGCGTTCATCGTCAGATGTACCGGCCCTTCAGCGAGCCGTCCGGAGCGGCCAGGAAGAGCGTGCCGTTCCCCATGTCCTCGACGACGGCCACGTCCGGCTCCGCCGGGTCGTCGGCCTCGGTGACGATCGCCGCGGCCTCCAGGGACTTCGCCCCGCTGGACACGGCCATGGCCACGGCCGCCTGCAGGGCCGAGAGCCGGAGCGAGGGCAACTCCACCGTGGTCGCGGCGTACGTCCGGCCGGTCTCGTCGCGCACCGCGGCGCCCTCGGGAGTGCCGCCGCGCGCCCGCGCCGACCTGGCCAGCGTGATGATCTTGTTGTCCTCGGGGTCCAGCGTCTCTGTCACGCGTCAAGCGTACCGACCTCGCGGACGAGCAGCCGTGTCAGTTCGGCCGTACGGGCCGGGTCGGGCGGGGTCAGGCCGGCGTGCACGAGCGCGATCAGCGTGTGGCCGGAGCGGGCGACGACCAGGTGCATGCGGTAGGGGTAGCCGCCGACCCGGCCGGCCAGGGCGCGGCCGGCCGCGTCCGCGCCGCCGATCCCGGGCAGCGACGTCCACGTGGCCGCCAGGCGGTCGTACGGCGTGCCGGCGTCGGCCGTCGCGCAGCGGGCGAGGGCGTCGCGGAGCGCGGCGAGATGCCCGGCCGCCTCGCCGCCGTCGTAGACGGCGACGCCGACACCGGCGAGCTCGCCGGTGTGCGCGCCCTGGTAGGTGGCGGCGGCCGTGCCACCGAGCCCCTCGCGCGGGAGCCTGCCCGCGGCCGCGTCGAAGAGCACCCGGCAGGCGTGGGCGCGGGGCCGGAACGGCGGGCGCCAGGGCGCCCGGGCGTGGCTGAAGAACGTGTCGGGAAGGCCGTCCATCCTGCGGAGAAGGGTCCGAAGACCGCTCGCGTCGCCCGTCTTCGCGGGGGCCCGGACGGCGGCGTAGGTGACCTCGCCGGTGCCGCACCCGCCGGTGGCCAGGACCAGGCAGCCCGCGACGGCCGCGTGGACGATCCGCATACCCGCCTCCCCGCTTTGCCGGAGGTTTCCTTCCCCGGACCGCGTACGGGTAATCACATTGCGTAATCGATACGGCGTAATCGATACGGGGCCCTCACCCTGAACCGGGTGAGAGCCCCGCGTCGATGTACGGATCCCCCAAGGGAGGCTCCGGTGCGCCGCGAACCCCTCCCGGCGCGCCGGACTCCCCAATGAGGCGCCCCGAACCCCTTCTGAGCGCCTGGGACAACAGTGGCCCGGCACACTTGCAACACGCTTGAAGGACGCTTGCAGCGGCCGGGCGGCGCGTCGTCACTCGTGGCCGGCGTCGGCCGTCACGACCTCGTCGCCCGTCGCGGGCTCCTCGCGGCGCACGACGACGGTGCTGATCCGGTTGCGGCGTCCCGCCAGGTTCTCCGCCGTCAGGCGCAGGCCCCCGACGACCGCCTCCGAGCCCGCGATCGGCACCCGGCCCAGGGCGTGCGCCAGCAGGCCGCCGACCGTGTCGACGTCCTCGACCTCGATCTCGGTGTCGAACAGCTCGCCGAGCTCGTCGACCGGCAGGCGCGCGGTCACCCGCACCGCGCCGTCGTCCAGCCACTCGACCCGCGGGGCCTCCTGGTCGTACTCGTCGGCGATCTCGCCCACGATCTCCTCGATGACGTCCTCGATGGTGACGAGGCCGGCGGTGCCGCCGTACTCGTCGATGACGATGGCGAGGTGGATCTGCCGCGCCTGCATCTCGCGCAGGAGCTCGTCGATCGGCTTGCTCTCCGGCACGTACGTCGCGGGGCGCATCAGCTCGTCCACGCGGACGCCGCCGTCGCCGGTGTCCTGGATGCGGCGGACGATGTCCTTGAGATAGGCGATGCCCACCACGTCGTCCTCGTTCTCCCCGACCACCGGGACGCGGGAGAACCCGCTGCGCAGGGCGAGCGAGAGCGCCTGGTTGAGGGTCTTGCCGCGCTCGATGAACACCATGTCGGTCCGCGGCACCATCACCTCGCGCACCAGCGTGTCGCCCAGCTCGAAGACCGAGTGGATCATCTCCCGCTCGTCGGGCTCGATGACCCTGCGCTGCTCGGCCAGGTCGACGAGGTCGCGCAGCTCGGCCTCGGAGGTGAACGGGCCCTCGCGGAAGCCCTTGCCGGGAGTGAGCGCGTTGCCCAGCAGGATCAGCAGCTCGGGCAGCGGGCCGAAGATCCGGGTCAGCCCGTACACGATGGGCGCGCTCGCCAGCGCGACCGGCTCGGCGTGCTGGCGGCCCAGCGTACGCGGCATGACCCCGACGATCACGTAACTCACCAGGATCATGACCACGGCCGCCCCGGCGTACGCCTGTCCGCGATCGCCCAGCCAGTCGATGAACAGCAGCGTCGTGATGACCGTGGCGACGAGCTCACAGCTCAGGCGTAGCAGGAGCACCAGGTTGAGGTAGCGCGGCGGATCGGCGACGATCGCCTGAAGTCGCACCCCGCCGCGCCGGCCCTCCTTGACGAACTCCTCCGCGCGCACCCTGGAGATGCGGGTCAGCGCCGTCTCCGCGCTCGCCAGCAGACCGCCGGCCACGATCAGGAAGACGGCGGAGAGCAGCCAGCCGTTGTTCACGGCTTACGCCGCACCTCCCGCCAGGCGCCGAGCAGTTCGTCCTGCAGCCCGAACATCTCGGCGTGCTCCTCGGGTTCGGCGTGGTCGTAGCCGAGCAGGTGCAGGATGCCGTGCGTGCACAGCAGCTCCAGCTCGTCCTGCGCGCTGTGCCCGGCCTCGGCGGCCTGCTTGGCCGCGACCTGCGGGCACAGCACCACGTCTCCGAGCAGCGCCGGGTCGGGAGCGTCGTCCTCGTCCCGGCCACCGGAGTTGGGCCGCAGCTCGTCCATCGGGAAGGCCAGCACGTCGGTCGGGCCGGGCTCCCCCATCCACTGCTCGTGCAGCTCGGCCATCGCCGCCTCGTCGATCACCAGGATCGACAGCTCGGCCAGCGGGTTGATCCCCATCCGGCCCAGGACGTGACCGGCCAGCTCGACCAGAGCCGACTCGTCGACCTCGACGCCGGACTCGTTGGCCACCTCGATGCTCACGGGGTCTCCTCACCCGTCATGGTCGTGCTCACCGCCGGTTGTTCCGCGGTCGCTTGTTGATCGCGCGCGGCTCGGAGGCCATCGCGGCGTCGTAGCGGCCGTAGGCGTCGACGATGTCGCTCACCAGCTTGTGCCGTACGACGTCGGCGCTGGTCAGCCTGCTGAAATGGATGTCCTCGATGCCCTCGAGGATGTGCTGCACGACCTTCAGGCCGCTGTCCTGACCGCCCGGCAGGTCGATCTGCGTGACGTCGCCGGTGACCACGATCTTCGAGTTGAAGCCGAGCCGGGTCAGGAACATCTTCATCTGCTCGGGCGAGGTGTTCTGCGCCTCGTCCAGGATGATGAAGGCGTCGTTGAGGGTCCGGCCGCGCATGTAGGCGAGCGGCGCGACCTCGATCGTCCCGGCCGACATCAGCCGGGGGATCGACTCGGGGTCGAGCATGTCGTGCAGCGCGTCGTACAGCGGCCGCAGGTACGGGTCGATCTTCTCGTAGAGCGTGCCGGGCAGGAAGCCGAGCCGCTCCCCCGCCTCGACGGCGGGGCGGGTGAGGATGATCCGGTTGACCCTCTTGTTCTGCAGGGCCTTCACGGCCTTCGCCATCGCCAGGTACGTCTTGCCGGTGCCCGCGGGCCCGATGCCGAAGACGATGGTGTGCCTGTCGATCGCGTCGACGTACCGCTTCTGGTTGACCGTCTTCGGGCGGATGGTGCGGCCCCGCGTGGACAGGATGTCCAGGGACAGGACCTCGGCCGGACGGTCGGTGGCCTGGCGCAGCATGTGGATGCTGCGCTCGACCGCGTCGGGGGACAGCTCGGCACCCGAGCCGACCAACTCCACCAGCTCCTCGAAGAGGCGCACGACGACGCCGCTCTCCTCGGGACTGCCGGTGATGGTGATCTCGTTGCCCCGCACGTGGATGTCGGCGCTGAAGGCGCCCTCGATGACCCGCAGCAGCTCGTCACCCGACCCGAGGAGGCTGACCATCGGCTGCCCCTCGGGGATGACTACCTTGGCCTGGGTCTTGCTGATTTGCTGTGACTCGGACATGGGCGGCCCTTGCGGCCCTGATCGCCTCCCTAGTTCCTTCCCACTCTAGCCGCTCAGCCGGGGGGCCAGGTGAGGCTGCGGCCGCCGATCACGTGCGCGTGCACGTGGAAGACGGTCTGTCCCGCGCCGGGTCCCGTGTTGAACACGATGCGGTAGCCGGTCTCGGCCACGCCCTCCTGCACGGCGACCGTGTGACAGGCCTTGAGGAGGTCGTCGGCCAGGCCGTCGTCTGCCGCCGCGAGCATGGCGGCGTTCTCGTGATGAGCCTTGGGCACGACGAGGACGTGCGTGGGAGCCTGCGGGTTGATGTCGCGGAAGGCCAGTGCCCGCCCGGCCTCCAGAACGATGTCCGCCGGGACCTCCTTGGCCACGATCTTGCAGAAGAGGCACTCACTCACGCGCGAAAGCCTAGCCGTTGCGTTACTTGATGACGGCAAAGATCCCCCCAGCTAATGTGAGTGTGCGAGACTGCACCAGAAAACCCCCCTAGTGTCGGGCGAGGACACCGCTGGGCCATGCCCCCTAATGATTCGGAAGAACGTAAACCCCCCGGGGATGACGAGCGTCCTATCGATGTGACCACCGAGACCCTCGTGGCCGACAGGTCGTTGGGGACGGTGCCCGTCGGGTGGGATGCCGACATGGCCGTGACGGCGCTTTACAGCGCTCACTATCGGTCACTGGTGCGTCTCGCCGTGCTGCTGGTGCGCGATGTGGCCAGCGCGGAAGAGGTCGTTCAGGACGCGTTCGTCGCCATCCACGGCGCCTGGCGCAGGCTGAGGGACACCGACAAGGCACTGGCCTACCTTCGCCAATCGGTCGTGAACCGATCGCGCTCCGTGCTGCGGCACCGCGCGGTCGTCGAGAAGTACGCGCCCAAGGGCCTGCCGGACGCGCCGAGCGCGGAGAACGGCGCGATCGGTGAACTCGAGCGGTCAGCCGTCATCGAGGCGCTGCGCGGCTTACCGACCCGCCAGCGCGAGGCGCTGGTGCTGCGATACTACGGCGACCTGTCGGAGGCCGAGATCGCACACGCGATGGGCATCAGCAAGGGCGCGGTGAAAAGTCACACGGCCCGCGGCATGGCCGCACTACGCATGGCACTGGAGCAGTTCTCATGACCTTCCCGCCCGACGACGAGTACGGCGAGGTTCTCCGCCGTGCCCTGCGCGCGGAGGCGGACGCGGTCGTGCCGTCTCCCGATGGACTCGAGATCATCCGCAGGCGGATCGACCAGCGCGGTCTGCGCGGCCTGCGGAACATGTTGTGGTGGCGCGTCGGAGCGGCCGCCGCCGGCGCCGTGCTCGTGGCGGGCGCGGTCGTCGCGGTCGTCCCCGGCCTGCGCGACCAGGTGGCGCAGTCGACGGGCATCTCCAACGCCGGCGACGAGCGCGAGGACAGGACGGACACCTCGTCGGTGACCCGGCCGCCCAACCAGGCGCCCTCGCAGCCGGTCGTGATCGTGCCCGTGACACCGAGTCCGTCGCGCGGGCGGCCGAGCCCGTCCCCGACGCACAAGACGGGCACGACCACCAGGCCGTCGCCGTCGCCGTCCGACCCCTGCGTCACGCCCACGACGCAGGCAGGCGTCGTCGAGCCCGACGCGGCCCTGCCGGCGTCGTGCTCGCCGGCGCCGGTGACGCAGCCGCCCACGGTCGCGCCCACGGTTTCGGCCCGCCCCTCGACGGCTCCGCCCACGACGTCCGCTCCGTCGTCGTCGGCCCCGAGCCCGATGCCGACGGAGACGGCCACACTCGACTCGGCGAGCGAGTCGCCCACTCCCTGACCGGCCCGCCGCGGCGGGCCGCCGTCACCAGCGGCCGCAGCGCGACAGCAGGACGGCCGCCGCCGCCACGCCCGCCGTCGAGGTGCGCAGCACCGTGGGTCCCAGCAGGGCGGGTACGGCTCCCGCCTCCCGGAACGCGGCGATCTCCTCCTCGGCGACGCCGCCCTCCGGGCCCACGATCATCACGATGTCGCCCGGCCCCTCCGGCAGCGGCAGGCGGCTCAGCGGCTCGGCGGCCTCCTCGTGCAAAACGACCGCGAGCGCCGCCGCGGAGACGAGCGAGCGGACCTGCGCGGTCGTGGCCTGCTCGGTCACCTCGGGCAGATGGAAGCGCCGGGCCTGCTTGGCCGCCTCGCGGGCCGTGGCGCGCCAGCGGGCGACAGACTTGGCGGCCCGGTCGCCCTTCCACTGGGTCACGCAGCGGGCGGCGGCCCACGGGACGATCACGTCGACCCCTGCCTCGGTCATCATCTCGACGGCGAGCTCGCCCCGGTCGCCCTTGGGCAGTCCCTGCACGACCACCAGCCTCGGCCGGGGCGGCGGCACCTCGAACCGCCGCAGCACCTCGGCGGTCAGCGAGTCCTTGCCCGCCGCCGTGACCGTGCACTCGGCCACCCGCCCCGCGCCGTCGGTCAGGTCGACCCGCTCCCCCGGGCGCAGGCGGCGTACGGCGGCGGCGTGCCGGCCCTCCGGCCCGTCCAGGACGATGGTGTCCGCCGTCCGGCCGGCCTCGTCCGACAGGAACACAGGAACGCTCATGCTCGTCGCTCAGCGGCCGTTGAACGCGTCCCGCAGGCGGGAGAAGAAGCCCTGCTGACCCGGGGAGAACTTGCCGGGCGGCCGCTCCTCCCCGCGCAGCTTCGCCAGCTCGCGCAGCAGCTCCTCCTGCTGCGGGTCGAGCTTGGTCGGCGTCTCGACGTTCACATGGATCAGCAGGTCGCCCCTGCCGGTCTCGTTGAGCCGCTGGACGCCCTTGCCGTACAGCGGGATGACCTGGCCGCCCTGGGTGCCCGGCCGCACGTCGATCTCCTCGGGGCCGTCGAGGGTCTCGATCGTGATCGAGGTGCCGAGCGCGGCCGCGGTCACCGGGATGTGCACCGTGCAGTGCAGGTCGTCCCCGCGCCGCTCGAAGATCTGGTGCGGCCGCTCGACGATCTCCAGGAACAGGTCGCCGGGCGGCCCGCCGCCGGGACCGACCTCGCCCTCGCCGGCGAGCTGGATGTGCGTGCCGTCCTCGACGCCGGCCGGGATCCTGACCTTGATCGTGCGCCGGGTCCTGACCCGGCCCTCGCCCGAGCACTCCATGCAGGGATGCCGGATGACGCTGCCGAACCCACCGCACTGCGGGCAGGGGCGGGAGGTCATGACCTGACCCAGGAACGAACGGGTCACCTGCGAGACCTCGCCGCGTCCGTGGCACATGTCACAGGTGTCCGGGTGGGTGCCCGCCGCCGCGCCGGAGCCCTGGCAGACGTCGCAGACCACGGCCGTGTCGACCATGATCTCGCGGGTCGTGCCGAACGCCGCCTCCGACAGGTCGAGTTCGACCCGGATCGTGGCGTTGCGGCCCCGGCGGGCACGCGAGCGGGGACCCCGCGCGGCGCCCGCCGAGCCGAAGAAGGCGTCCATGATGTCGCTGAACGGGAAGCCCGCGCCGAAGCCGCCGGCCCCGGCCCCCGCGCCGCCGCCGAACGGGTCGGCGCCCATGTCGTACATGCGGCGCTTGCCCGTGTCGGACAGCACCTCGTACGCCTGGTTGATCTCCTTGAACCGCTCCTGGGTCTCCGGATCGGGGTTGACGTCCGGGTGCAGCTCACGGGCCAGGCGGCGGTATGCCTTCTTGATCTCTTCCTGGCTGGCGTCGCGCCGTACGCCAAGGGTCGCGTAGTAGTCGTTGGACACTTATGACCCCGCCAGGATCTGGCCGACGTACCGCGCCACCGCGCGTACCGCACCCATCGTCACCGGATAGTCCATTCGTGTCGGGCCCAGCACTCCGAGCCGGGCCAGTTCCCTGTCGCCCGAACCGTACCCGGCGGCCACGATAGAGGTGCCGCGCAACCCGCTGTAGGGGTTCTCGGATCCGATTCGGACGGTGATGTCGGACAACCCGCCGGTCTCACCCAGCAGGCGGATGAGGACGACCTGCTCCTCCAGCGCCTCCAGCACGTCCCGCAGGCCGACGCTGAAATCCGCGGCGGCGAGGTTGGCCGTACCGGCGAAGGCGATTTTCTCCTCGTGCCGCTCCACGAGCGTCTCGAGCAGCACGGACAGGATCGTGGCCGCCGCAGGCCTGTCCTCCGGGGGCAGCCGCTCGGGCACGTCGGCCACGGTCTCGGGCACCTGGGACAGCCCGCACCCGTCCAGGCACGCGTTGAGCACGGCGCGCAGGTTGGCGATCCGGTCGTCGGCGATGGCCTCGGGCAGATCGACCACCCGCTGCTCGACCCGCCCCGTGTTAGTGATCAGCACCAGCATGACCCGCCGTTCGGCGATCGGGACGATCTCCACATGACGGACCGCCGACCTCGTCAGCGAGGGGTACTGGACCACCGCGACCTGCCGGGTGAGCTGCGCGAGCAGCCGCACCGTGCGCATGACGATCTCGTCGAGGTCCACCGCCCCCGCGAGGAAGGTCTCGATGGCCCTGCGCTCGGCGCCCGACAGCGGCTTGATCTGCGACAGCCGGTCGACGAACAGCCGGTAGCCCTTGTCGGTGGGCACCCTGCCCGCGCTGGTGTGGGGCTGGGTGATGTATCCCTGCTCCTCCAGCGCCGCCATGTCGTTGCGGATCGTCGCCGGGGAGACGCCGAGGTTGTGCCTGTCCGCCAGGGCCTTGGACCCCACCGGCTCGTTGGTGGACACGTAGTCCTCGACGATGGCGCGCAGAACGGCGAGCTTGCGGTCGTCGAGCAATGTGTCACCTCCCTGTGCCTGGAAACACCGACTCTGGCACTCTGTGTTCCCGAGTGCCAAGTGTACGGCTACCACCCCACGTGGTGCGATAACGCGGAGGGCACCAGGACAAGTGGGCTGCAAATAGACGGCAAGTGGCATGGTCGACTCTTCCTCTCATGTACGAGAATCAGAACCCCGCTCCGGCCGACGTCACCATGCGGGTCCCCCGCCCCGCCCCCGCCACGCCGCCCGGCGCGACCCTGCGGATGCCCAACCCCTTTCCCACACCGTACGGCGGCCCCCGGCCGATCCGGCCCCGCCTGCTGTGGGTCTTCCTCTCCTGGGCGCTCTTCCTCGTCCTGCTGGTGGCGGGGGTCGGCGGGTTCGCCGGCGGCCTGTTCTCCACGATCGGCGACATCGCGCCCACCACGACCTTCTCCGGCGGGCAGTCGGTGAACGTCGCGCTCGACCCCGCCGACAAGCCCGCCATCTACGCCGCGGTCGACCAGCCCACCGACGTCAGCTGCCGGCTCGGCGACGGCACCGACCCGCGGGTGCGGCTGACCCGGCCGGCCGCCTCCCAGACCGTCGCGCTGAACGGCACCACCTGGGAGCTGCTGTTCGAGGCCGGCGTCCCGCAGGCGGGCACCTACCAGGTCGCCTGCGAGGGCGACGGGGTGAGGTTCGGCGTCGGCAAGCAGCTCACCGGCGACATCGGCAAGCTGATGGGCGGTGCGCTCGCGCTGCTGGCGCTGCCCACCGTCGGCTTCCTGGCCGCGGTGATCGTGACGATCGTCGTGCTGGTGCGCCGCTCCGGAGCCCGCCGTCGCATGGCGTGATTTGCTAGCGTTCCCCGCATGTACGGGCGGGACGTGCTTTCCGGAGACTGGCGGCGGCCACGGCGGGGGCGGATCCCCGAGATCCCGGCCGAGCCCGACCTCGTGGTCGAGGACGCCGAGGGCCGCTTCTGCGGCGCCGTGGTGGCCTGCGACAAGGAGGCGGTGACGCTCGAGGACCGGTTCGGCCGGCGACGGGTGTTCCCGCTGACCCCCGCCGGGTTCCTCCTCGACGGCGAACCGGTCACGCTGGTGCGCCCCCAGGCCGGCCCGAAGGGGCCGCTGCGGAGCGCCTCGGGGTCGATCGCGGTGGAGGGCCTGCGCGCGCAGGTCGCCAGGGAGAGCCGCATCTACGTCGAGGGCGTCCACGACGCCGCCCTGGTCGAGAAGATCTGGGGACACGACCTGCGGGTGGAGGGCGTCGTCGTCGAATTCCTGGAGGGCGTCGACGACCTGCCCGCCATCGTCGAGGAGTTCGCCCCCGAGCCGGGCAGGCGGCTGGGCGTGCTCGTGGACCATCTGGTGCCCGGCTCGAAGGAGAGCCGTATCGCCGCCCGGGTGTCCGGGGACGACGTGCTCGTCGTCGGGCATCCGTTCGTGGACATCTGGCAGGCGGTCAAGCCGCGCGCGCTCGGCATCCCCGCCTGGCCGGACGTGCCGCGCGGCGTGCCGTGGAAGGAGGGGGTGATCGCGGCCCTCGGCTGGCGGATGGACCCCCAGGAGGCGTGGCGGCACATCCTGGGCCGGGTCACGACCTACGCCGATCTGGAGCCCGAGTTGCTCGGCCGCGTGGAAGAACTGATCGACTTCGTCACGGGCGCCGGCTAGGGAGTCAGGTCCCGCACGACGGCGTCGGCGAGCAGCCTGCCGCGCAGCGTGAGCACGACCCGGCCCGCCTTGAACGCCTCCACATCCAGCAGCCCGTCCGCCAGGGCCCGCGCGCACGCCGTACGCGCCTCGGGGGCGATGTCCGCGAGCGCGAGGCCGGAGGCGAGGCGCAGTTCGAGCATGACCCGTTCGACGGCCCTGTCCTCCGCCGACAACACCTCGCGGGCGTGCGCGGGCGAGGCCCCGGCCGCCAGGCGTGCGGCGTACGCCACCGGGTGCTTGACGTTCCACCAGCGGGTGCCGCCGACGTGGCTGTGGGCGCCGGGCCCGGCCCCCCACCAGTCCCCGCCGGTCCAGTAGAGCAGGTTGTGCCGGCAGCGGGCCTCGTCGCCCGCCGCCCAGTTGGAGACCTCGTACCAGCTCAGGCCGGCGGCCGTGAGCATCTCCTCGGCGATCAGGTAGCGGTCGGCCGCCACGTCGTCGTCCGGCATCGGCAGCTCGCCGCGCCGGATGCGGGCGGCGAGCCGGGTGCCGTCCTCGACGATCAGGGAGTAGGCCGAGACGTGGTCGGGCCCGGCGGCCAGCGCGGCCTCCAGCGAGGCCCGCCAGTCGTCGTCGCTCTCCCCCGGTGTGCCGTAGATGAGGTCGAGGTTGACGTGCTCGAACCCGGCCTCGCGGGCCTCCCGTACGGCCTCGGCGGGGCGGCCGGGGGTGTGCCGCCGGTCGAGGACGGCGAGGACGTGCTCGCCCGCGCTCTGCATGCCGAAGCTCACCCGGGTGAACCCGCCCGCCCGCAGCTCCTTCAGGTAGGTCTGGTCCACGGACTCGGGGTTGGCCTCGGTCGTCACCTCGGCGCCGGGCCGCAGGCCGAACTCGGTTCCGATCGCGTCGAGGATCCGTACGAGGTCGGCGGCGGGCAGCAGCGTCGGCGTGCCGCCGCCGAAGAACACGGTCTCCACGGTCGGCGCGGCGTCCCCCAGCACGCGCCGGGCCAGCCGTATCTCCTCGACCGCGGTGGCGGCGTAGTCGCGCTGCGCGGCGCCGGGGCCCAGCTCCGCCGCCGTGTAGGTGTTGAAGTCGCAGTAGCCGCAGCGCGTCGCGCAGAACGGAACGTGCACGTAGAAGCCGAAGGGACGGGAGCCGAGCCCGTCCAGGGCCCCGGAGGGCAGCTCGCCGCTCGCGGGGACGGGATCGCCGTCGGGAAGCACAGAAGGCACGCTCTCCAGTCTGCCGTCACTCGCGCCCTGCCCTCGACGCCCCCGATAACCGGGATGCGCGGTGACGGCAGATAGCCCCTACCGGGGTATCAGCACTCCAGCCGTAGGTCGTGATCTTGTGAGTGGGGGCGCCGCTGCTATGGCGCGGCCACCATTGACCATCTCGACGAGACCGGCCGCGCCATCGGCGGCGTCCATCCCTGTCTGCCTACTTGAGTCCACCGAGACGAAGGGCGTCCTCGATCTCGCTGAGCTTCGCGGACGGCAGGACGCCCGCCTGCCCGATCAGGTCTTCCCTGGTCAGGGTGACCAGCCACGTGCAAGGGATGAGGTCGGGACGTGGAAGTGCGACTCTCAGGACGCCTTCGAGAGGCAGTCCTTCGGGGGCGCCTACTGCCACCTCAACGGCCACGCCGCTGAGATCGGTATTCGCGGGAGCGACGATCTGCATCGCCAAGAAACCGGACGCCTCTTCTCCCGACAGCAGTACGACTGCCCGCCGCTCGTTGAAATCTGCCCACCAGACTTCGCCACGTCGCATATGTCCTCCTGATACGGGACGGCGCGCCCGCGTCGCCCCTTCGACCGCCGCCCACTCCAGGCACAGATCGCAATGTTGGCTGGTCAGGGCCTGTGAGAAGACGGCTGCGGCCACCGATGATCATCGTGAGCTGTGTGGACAAACGAAGATCATGAGGTGGCGGCAGCTCACAGCGTAGACCCTGCCCGGTGGCAGGAGGCATTCAAGGGCGGTCCTGGTCGTCGACGAGACCGGGGACGTGAAGAAGGGCACGCACACCGTCGGCGTGCGGCGCCAGTACACCGGCACCGCCGGCAGGTCGAGAACTCCCAGGTCGCCGTCTATCCCGTCTACGCGGGCCGCCGCGGACACGCGGCAGTGGACCGCGAGCTGTACATTCCGCGCTCGTGGACATGCGACCCGGACCGCTGCCGGGCTGCGGGCCTGGACGAGGACAGCGTCTTCGCGACCAAGCCGGAGCCGGCCGCCCGCATGATCGGCCGGTTCCTTGACTCCGGGCACCGCGCGGACTGGGTGGCGGGGGGACGAGGTCTACGGCGGCAACCCGAAACTCAGACATGAAGATCACGATCTACGGCTGGAGTATTAGCACCCTATTCACCTTTGTCGCACTCGCTCATATATGGTGTTATTTGTCGCAGCGGATCATTCTAATGCGGATCCGCCCGGCCGCCGCGCAACGCCATGACAAATCACCGCCTTCCCGGGGTCAGTTGCCGCGCACACCCGGGAGCGGAACATCCGGCGATTGCCGAAGCACCCGGGGGCAGTGTTTCGATCTTTCCTGGAAAAATTCAAGGCTGCGCCAGCGGCTTTTATCGGCCGCCGGAAAGGGGATCACCTCGGCCGAATGCGCCGATCTTTGAATCCGGTCTCACAGACGACCGGAGCCGCAGTGCATGCACAGATCGCGGCAGGCGGCTTCAAGGTGCGGGTTATCGGGGGTAATCATGCGTGACAGCGATCGGGCGAACGACGAGGCGAGCGAGCTGACGCGACGCCGGTTCATCCAGTTCTCCGGCCTGGCGGGCACCAGCGTGCTCGCAGGGGTAGGCATTCTTTCCGGTGCCGAGCACGCGCTGGCCTCGCCTTCATCGGGACTCGCCAAAGGGCCTGATCCCAAGGAGTGCGGCAGTCCCCAGAGCCACGACTCCCTCTGGCGGCTCAGCCAGAAGTGTCACAGCACCAACACCTGCTGGCAGAACCATGCCGACTACGTGGTGATGGGCGGCACCAAGAGCAAGAAGAAGTACGTCAACTTCATTCTCGTCCCCACGCAGCGGATCAGTGGCATCGAGTGTTCCTGGATCTGCGGCAGCAGTGCGCCGAATTATTGGAGTGCCGCGGACTACTATGCCACCAAGCCTCCCACCGTGGTTCCCGCCCCGGTGGGATTGGGCATCAACTCGAAGCAGGCCAGAGGTTTCAACCAACTGCACATTCATATGGCACGGGCGCGATTGGAAGCCCAGCACGACCTCGCCGCGCAGGACAACCTGGCCGCACGAACCGTGGCGCATTGGGCGGACTCGCGCGTGTCGATCCGGGGCCTCAGCCAGAACCTCGGGATCATCCCGCACACCTACCGGGTGCTCGTTTGGAAGGGATTCCACCACGACAATCTCTTCGCCATGCTCAGGGATATGCTGAGGCGCTCCCTTGGACATGGAGGAACCACCGCCAAGGCTCAGGCGCGCATGCAGTATCAAACGCTGATCGTGATACCCCGGGCCGCCGGAGGCTATTACATCATCAACAGCGAGAAGGGTTTGAAGGACCTGAGCAACCCCCAGCTGAGCGGAACCGATACCTGCGACCCGCTGCTTCTCATGCACCCTTGACCCGTGACGCCCGGACGACGCCGTGGCGGCGCGGTCGCGCCGCCACGGCACCGGCTCCCGGCCCGGCCTCCGGTCCGCCGTCACCCGCGCGCTGCCATTGACGCCCTGATCACCGGGGTCTACGATCGCGACAATTTACAGGAAACTTTCCTATAAAAAAGCGCTCGGAGGCCGGCGTGCACATGAGAAGGACCCTCGCCATGGCGGTCGCCGCCACCCTGACGGCCGGACTCGCGCCGTCGGCGGCCCAGGCCACCACCGGCGGCGGGGATCGCTACAAGCGGGTGGCCTACTTCATCCAATGGGGCATCTACGGGCGGAACTTCCACGTGAAGGATGTGGACGTCAGTGGTGCGGCCGGGAAGCTGACCCACCTCAACTACGCCTTCGGGTTCGTCGGACCGGAGGGCACCTGCTACTCCGCCGACCCCTGGGCCGACTGGCAGCGTCCCGTGCCCGCCGACCAAAGCGTCGACGGCCTCGCCGACGCCGACGACGAGCCGCTCAAGGGCAACCTCGGACAGCTCAAGAAACTCAAGGCCCGCCACCCCGGCCTCAAGGTCCTCATCTCCCTCGGCGGCTGGACCGGCTCGAAGTACTTCTCCGACGCCGTCCTCACCCCCGAATCCCGCGCCAAGCTCGCCGCCTCCTGCGTCGGCCTGTGGCTCAAGGGCGACCTGCCCGGCCTGCCCCCCGGCACCGCCGCCGGCGTCTTCGACGGCATCGACCTCGACTGGGAGTGGCCCGGCTCGGCCGGCAACGACGGCAACGTCATCCGCCCCGAGGACAAGCAGAACTTCACCCTGTTCCTGGCCGAACTGCGCCGCCAGATGAAGGCCCACGACCGGCGGGCCGAACTCACCGCCTTCCTCCCCGCCGCCGCCGCCAAGATCGACGCAGGCTTCGAGGTCCGCAAGGTGTTCGACCAGCTCGACTTCGCCACCGTCCAGGGCTACGACCTGCACGGAACCTGGGAGAACCGCACCGGCCACCAGGCCAACCTGCTCACCGACCGCCGCGACCCCAACGAGGTGAAGTTCAGCGTCGACCAGACCGTACGCGACTACACCGGACGCGGCGCCCCCGCCCGAAAAATCGTCATCGGCGTCCCCGCCTACGGCCAGGGCTGGACCGGCGTGACCTCCGGCGGCAACGGCCTGTACGCCACCGCCACCGGCCCCGCCCCCGGCACCTGGGCCGCCGGCAACGAGGACTACAAGAACCTCGTCAACAAGCCCGGCAAGCGCTACCGCGACCTGCTCACCGGCACCCTGTGGCTCTACGACGGCAACGAGTTCTGGTCCTACGACGACCCCGCCGTCATGCTGGAGAAAGCCGCCTACATCCGCCTCAAGGGCCTCGGCGGCTCCATGCTCTGGTCCATCGACCAGGACGACGCCAGAGCCTCCCTCACCACCGCCCTCTACTCCATCCTCCGCTGACACCACGCCCCTCGGAGGGGACCCTACGGCTCCCCTCCCCCGATCGTTCCTGATGAGTGGCACGATCCGTTAGCGGCGTACGAGAGCTGAGAGAAGTGAGAGTTCGCGCCCAAGAAGCAGTAGGTCAACGAGCTACCGCGTGAGCACCAGGCGCACATGACGACCGCGACGGGGAAGGCATCGCCGATCAGCGGGTGGCGGCCTGTACGCGATGTACGCCAGGTGCGGGAGTGGTGCGGCCGGCGCAATGCCGTGCACCCTAAGGACCACGAAGTGGTTGGGCCGGGGCCGGGGGCACCGTCTCAAAATCTGTCGTTGGTCGGCGTAGTCTTCGCTGCCGGCAGGCGTCGGCCTGAAGCGGCAAGATGATCACGCCTCACGCCGGCGGATCGGGGCGTCGGCTGCCGACGGCGGGGCAGGGTCCGGGGTCGATGTCGTCCCGCCCGTGGCGAACGACCAGACGTACGGGAGGGCCATCTCGTTGCCTGCCGCGTCCCTGGCAGCGGAGACTTCCGCGGTGTACTGAGTGTTGGCGGCAAGCGGTTCATCCGGATCGAAGGTCAGTATGTCGTCGTTTTGCGCGGTCGAAGTTCCAGGCACCGTCGTGCCGTCCGGGCCCTCCAGGCGAAGCTGCCCGCCGCTCACAGGTTTGCTGAACACCGCCCACGCGCCCTCGTCAATGGGCACTCCCGTTTCTCCGGGCTCCGGGCCGGTTGCCACCACCGTCGGCGGCTGGCCGTCCGACGATTCGGACGGATCAGGTTCGTCCCCTGGTAGGGCTCTGGCTAGCAGGTCGGCGCTGTCGACGGTGAAGGTGGCGTCGGTGTTCTCCCTCAACTCCTGGAGCTTCTCCCAGGACACTGCCTCGGTCTGCGGCAAATCCGGATAGACGCGGGAGCGCTCGGGGTCGTTCTTCAGGTCCTCCCACTCCTGTGGTGTCTGCGGATCCGGCTCGTTGGGGTAGGAGAATCTGATCACGTTGGAGTCCTGAGAACCACACCGAATGACGAACCTTGCGCCCGGCCCTGACGCCCAGGACCCGCTTCGGAGCTACTCACGGCAGGCATCGCCACCGAACCGGGTCAACGCCGTGTGCATCGTGTGCAGCAGCGCGGTGCGCTCCGTACCGCCCGAGGTCACGTACAGACGGGCGAGGGAGCATTTGTAGTAGTAGGTCGGGCACTTGTTACGCTTCTTCAACGCGTCGATCTGTGCCCGTTCCGCGCTTCCGTCTTCCGCGTGCTCGAACTCAACCACCAAGTCGTGGCAGGCGCCGCTGGGCTCGACGCGGATGTGGCGCACCAGAGCCCAGGGGATGAAGAAGGATGTGTCCGCCGCGCGTATCCAGCGCTTGTCCACGATCGTCAGGCCGATGCGGTCCACGATGAGCAGGTCCTTGCCCTCCGCCCCGGCGGTCAAGAAGAGCAAGGTGGCCATGAACCCGCCGACGAGCGCGTATAGCTGAAGGAGCACCACTAGCGAGAGATGCTCGAGGCTCCTTCCTGTGATCGAGTCCATGCCGAGCCCGACGAAGAGAGTAAGCGCGGCCAAGGCTGCGCCTTTGCACGCGCTGGCCAGCCGTTTGGCGATCCGTATGCGGGGCGTGGTCAGCTCCACGACCACCGGGCTCGCGCCTCCTGCGGCCGGAGACGTCTCGGGTCCGGCCCCGTCGGGATCGGACGCGGCCGCCGGTCCGGGGGTGCGCGCACGCTGATCGGAGGCGTTCCTGGAGGGCAGTGTCACGGCCAAGGAGGCCACCGCGACGACGAACGAGCCGGCGCCCGCGATCCACGACAGCGTCTCCAGGTCACTCAGGAACAGGGCCACCGCCACCACCGCGCAGGCCGCAGCAACCGAGCCGCCCACCCATATCCAACGCATGCGCGCATTCTGCCCGCCTGCTGCTCACGACGACAGCGACTCCGGCCACCTCGCCGGTCGCCGGGCCGGAAGCCGACGGTCAGGACACGGCCACGCCGCTGCGGCTGCCGAGGACGCGTTCGGCGACCGTGTCCCACTTGACGCTGCGGCCGGGGACGGCGAGGACCCGCCGCATCAGGTCTCTGTCGCCGTGGTAGGCCCGGAACGCCTCGGCGATCGTCACCCCGTCCGAGGGCCGGTCGAGCACCTCGATCTCGTCGCCCGCGCCGAGCTCGCCCCGCTCGACCACCCGGAAGTACGCCCCGGGGCGGCCGCTCTCGGTGAAGCGCTTCACCCAGCCGCGCTCGTCCAGCCAGTTGCGGAACACCACGCACGGGATGCGGGGGTAGGTGACCTGCAGGACGGCCGTGCCGACCCGCCACCGCTCACCGAGGACCGCGCCGTTCACGTCGGCCCCGGACGTCGTGAGGTTCTCCCCGAACTGGCCGTCACGCAGGTCCCGGCCCATGCGCGGCTCCCACCAGTCGTAGTCCTCCCGCGCGTACGCGTACACCGCCTGGTCGGGGTGACCGTGGTGGGCCACGTCGGCGCGCTCGTCGCCCTCCAGGCCGTTGTCGCGTACGGCGACGCGGCCCTCGGCCTTCCGCTTGTCGATGGCGGTGCGCCGAAGTTCTCCGGCCCACTCGGCGTCGACGGCCCTGCCCACGTTCACAGAGAGGATGTGCATGACCAAACGTTAACGGATGGTCATGTTTCCCCGCGATCGTATTAAGTTGTGGTCAATTCGGACAGGGTTACTTCTTGTTCTTGTCCGGCGCCTCGGAGGAGAGGGCGGCGACGAAGGCCTCCTGGGGGACCTCCACCCGGCCGACCATCTTCATCCGCTTCTTGCCTTCCTTCTGCTTCTCCAGCAGCTTGCGCTTACGGCTGATGTCACCGCCGTAGCACTTGGCGAGGACGTCCTTGCGGATGGCGCGGATGTTCTCGCGGGCGATGACGCGGGCGCCGATCGCGGCCTGGATGGGCACCTCGAACTGCTGCCTCGGGATGAGCTCCTTGAGCTTCTTGGCCATCTCCACCCCGTAGGCGTACGCCTTGTCGCGGTGGACGATCGCGCTGAACGCGTCCACGGTCTCGCCCTGCAGCAGGATGTCCACCTTGACCAGGTCGGCCTCCTGCTCCCCGGACGGCTCGTAGTCGAGCGAGGCGTACCCACGGGTCTTCGACTTGAGCTGGTCGAAGAAGTCGAAGATGATCTCGCCGAGCGGGAGCGTGTAGCGGATCTCGACCCGGTCCTCCGACAGGTAGTCCATGCCCTGGAGCTGCCCGCGGCGGCCCTGGCACAGCTCCATGATCGCGCCGATGAACTCGGACGGGGCGAGCACCGTGGCCTTCACCACCGGCTCGAAGATCTGGCCGATCTTGCCGGCCGGGAACTCCGACGGGTTGGTGACGACGTGCTCGTTGCCGTCCTCCATGATCACCCGGTAGATGACGTTGGGCGAGGTCGAGATCAGCGACAGGTTGAACTCGCGCTCCAGCCGCTCACGGACGATCTCCATGTGCAGCAGCCCGAGGAAACCGCAGCGGAAGCCGAAGCCGAGGGCCGCCGAGGTCTCCGGCTCGTACACGAGGGCGGCGTCGTTCAGCCGGAGCTTGTCGAGGGCCTCGCGCAGCTCGGGGTAGTCGTCGCCGTCGATGGGATAGAGCCCGGAGTAGACCATCGGCTTGGGGTGCTCGTATCCGCCCAGGGCCTCCGCGGCGGGCTTGGCCGCGTTGGTGACCGTGTCACCGACCCGGCTCTGGCGAACGTCCTTCACGCCGGTGATCAGGTAGCCCACCTCGCCGACGCCGAGCCCCTGATCGGACGGCATGGGCTCCGGTGAGATGACGCCGATCTCCAGCAGTTCGTGCTGGGCGCCCGTGGACATCATCAGCACGCGCTCGCGCTTGGACAGGTGCCCGTCCACCACCCTGACGTACGTCACGACGCCCCGGTAGGTGTCGTACACGGAGTCGAAGATCAGCGCCCGGGCGGGGACGTCGGCGTTGCCGACGGGCGCCGGGATGTGCTCCACGACGTGGTCGAGCAGCTCCTTGACGCCGACGCCGGTCTTGCCGGACACACGCAGCACGTCGCCGGGGTCGCAGCCGATCAGGCCCGCGATCTCCTCGGCGTACTTGTCCGGCTGCGCGGCGGGCAGGTCGATCTTGTTGAGCACCGGGATGATGTGGAGGTCGGCGTTCATGGCCAGGTAGAGGTTCGCCAGCGTCTGCGCCTCGATGCCCTGGGCGGCGTCCACGAGCAGGATCGCGCCCTCGCACGCCTCGAGCGACCGGGACACCTCGTAGGTGAAGTCCACGTGACCCGGCGTGTCGATCATGTTGAGGACGTGGCCGTTCCACGGAAGCCGCACGGCCTGCGACTTGATGGTGATGCCCCGTTCCCGCTCGATGTCCATGCGGTCGAGATACTGCGCACGCATCGACCTGTCGTCCACCACGCCGGTGATCTGCAGCATGCGGTCGGCGAGGGTCGACTTGCCATGGTCGATGTGCGCGATGATGCAGAAGTTGCGGATCAACGCGGGGTCGGTCTGGCCAGGCTGAGTGCGCACCGGGGTCCGTTTCGACAAGTTGGGTGACTGCTGGTCGATCGGGCCGCACTCGTCTCGCACGGCGGGCCCTCCCGAGGCTGGCGGACCAGCCACCCTCCATGGTGGCATGTCCGGATGCTTGCCTTGACCACCAGACGAGTTCTGCGAACAGCCGCCGTCGTCGTGGCCGTTCCGCTCGTGCTCGCACTGGCCGCCGCCGCCGCGCTGCGCCTCCAGTTCACCGGAACGCCCGCCGCCTGGGCCAGGACGACCGGCCACGACGCCCTGTGGATGGGCCACGCGTGGGTGGACGGCCGCCGCACCGAGGCCGACGTGCGGGCCCTCGCCGTACGGCTGCGCGCGAGCGGCATCAGGGACGTGTACGTCCACAGCGGGCCGTTCGAGTACGACGGGACCTTGCCACCCGATCGCTACCCCAATGCCAGAAATTTCCTGAAATGGTGGAGAGCGAACGTGCCCGGAGTCCGGGTGTCGGCCTGGCTCGGCCAGACGGTCAACGACAACGGCAAGCCCCACCTGAGCCTGGCCGACACGGCGACCCGGGCCCGGGTCGTGGCGGGCGCCCGGGACCTGGTCGGCGTCGGGTTCGACGGGATCCACTACGACTTCGAGCCGGTCGTCGACGGGGACGGGCCGTTCCTCAGCGTGCTGCGGGAGACGCGGGCGGCCATCGGCGCCCGGCCGCTGTCGGTCGCCACGCAGCAGATCGAGCCGCTGCCCGGCCTGCGCGCCCCCACCGCCCTGGCGATCGGGCACGACAAGTACTGGACGCCGGACTACTTCCGCCAGGTGGTGGGCCTCACCGACCAGGTGGCGATCATGACGTACGACTCGTGGACGCCGCTGAACTCCCTTTACGGCGGCTACGTCGCACGGCAGACCACGCTCGCCCTCGACCTGGTGCCCGAGAACAAGACGCTGCTCATCGGGGCTCCGGCCTACCACGATCACGGCGTCTGGTACGGCGACTGGGCCGAGAGCGTCCGGGCCGCCGCCGATGGCGCGCGGCTCGCGCTGAGCGACCACGGTCCGCGCACCGAGTTCGGCCTGGCCCTGTACGTCGACTTCGCGGCCACGGAGCAGGACTGGAAGGAGTACGAGAGCGCCTGGGTGCGCGGGGGCCCCGGCGGGTCGGTGAAGTCGTCGGGCGGGCCGGCCGGTGCGGGGGCCGATGTGCGGACCGCGGCGGCCGAGTCGCGATAGCATGAGCGGGGCGGCCCTGTCGTCGTGAATTTGAGCGGCGGCCCGGGCTGTTGGTATCCTGTCCAACTGCGTGTGGCGCGCCCTCTCACTTGCCCGCGCGCCCCATCCGACCAAGACTTAACACTGAGGCTTTCTTCGTGGCGAACATCAAGTCCCAGATCAAGCGCAACCGGCAGAACGAGAAGCGCCGGCTGCGTAACAAGGCCGTCAAGTCGTCCCTGAAGACCGCGGTTCGCAAGTTCCGCGAGGCCGCCGACCAGGGCAACGTCGACGACGCCCTCGTCGCGCTCAAGGCCGCGTCCCGGCAGCTCGACAAGGCTGTCAGCAAGGGCGTCATTCACAAGAACCAGGCTGCCAACCGGAAGTCGGCGATCGCCAAGCGCGCCGCCGCCCTGCAGGCCGCCAAGTAACTCACGCCTGGCGCACGCCGCATCTCCTCTCGCGGGAGATGCGGCGTTTTCGCGTGCCCGCCGTCGTCGTAGCCGCATCACCGGTCAGACCGGCACCGGCGTGGTCTCCTGCGTCGTACGCCGTCTGACTTCGGGCAGGGCGAGCACCGCCAGGTTGACCGCGGCCACCAGAGCCGCCGACACGAGCAGCGGAACCGCGGCTCCCGCCCAGGCGGCCAGCGGCGCGGCGACGGCGAGCCCGAGCGGCCGCGCCGCGTAGGAGATGAGCACGTCGAACGAGTCCACCCTGCCGAGCGCGTGCGGCTCCACCCGCTGCTGCACCACCGTCTCCCACAAAGGCGTCAGCATCCCCACCCCCGCCATCGCCACGACGTACGCGGCGGTGACGATCGGGGTCGGCGCGGGGAAAGCGAAGGCGACGAGCGGGCACGCGTAGACCGCCGCCCCGACCGCCGCCACGGCGAGGGGCCGCCGGATCGGCAACCTGGGCGCCACGAAGACGCCGAGCAGGGTCGCCGCGGTTCCCGCCTGCGCGACGACCACCCAGACGGCCTCTCCGCCCAGGCTCCGCACGGCGATCACCGGGCCGAGGGTCAGCAGGACGCCCGCCCCGAGATGCCAGACGCCGTGCCCGGCCACGCTGACCAGGAACCATCGGTGCCGCCTCGCCTCTCGCCATCCTTCTCTCAGCTCGCCGAGGAAGCGGTCGCGACGGGTCGCCGGGCGGGGCGCCGTGACCAGGCCGCCCAGCGTGACCGCGGACCCGGCGAACAGGACCCCGGTCAGCAGGAAGGACCAGCCCGGCCCGAGCCACAGCGTCAGGCCTCCGGCGAGCGCGGGGCCGGTGATCTGGGCGAGGCCGCCCGCCACACCGACGTGGGCGTTGACCCGCAGCCGGCGCTCGGCCGGAACCACCCCGGCGACCAGCGGTGACACCGCCGGAACGCCGAAGGCCACCGCGGCTCCGGTGAGCGCCGCGAGCGCCGCCATCACCGCGACGCCCGGATGCCCGAGAAGGAGCAGTGCTCCCAGCGTCACCTGGGCGGCGCAGCGGACCAGGTCGGCCACGAGGATCACCCGCCTCGGCGCGAAGCGGTCCGCCATGACTCCCCCGATGGGGAGCAACAGGAGCATGGGCAGCATCTCGGCGGCGAGGACTACGCCAAGATCGAGGGCGGAGCCGGTCACCCTGATGACGGCGAGGGTGAGACCGGTGGGAATGAGGGCGGTGGCGAGCGCCGCGACCGTCCGCCCCGCGATCAGACGTGCAATCATGAGGCCGAAGGTATTTCGCTGACGAAACTTTCGTCAACGTATTTTTCTCCGGCATATGATTGCCTGATGGACGACTCGGTGGACCGGCACATCGCGCGCTGGCGCGGGAAGGCGCCCTTCGACGAGCGCGTGGAGGCCATCGTCACGCGGATGCAGTTCCTGGTGAAGCACCTGGCCCAGGCGAAGGACACCGCGCTGGCCGCGGTGGGCCTGCAGGACTTCGAGTACGAGACCCTTCACTGGCTCGGCGCCCGGGGGGAAGCCGGCCGGGCCACCCCGACGGAACTCGCCGCCGAGTTGCGGGTGTCCCCCGCCGGTATGACGGGACGCCTGGACACCCTGGAAAAGGCGGGGCTCGTCCGGCGTATCCGCAGCGAGGAGGACCGCCGCAGGGTGGATGTGGAGTTGACGAGCGAGGGCCGCGCGCTCTGGCTCAGGGCGATGGACCTGCGCGGCGAGGTCGAGGACGAGATGGTGGGCGTGCTGCCGCCGGACGATCAGGACGCCCTCGCGGCGCTGCTCAAGAGGATGCTGCTGCACGTGGAGCACCCCGGCCGATCCTGAGCGCGCACGCCGTCGCGCGCCGAAGGGCTCAGCGGCTGCTGCGACTGGCCACGATCGTGTGGATCGCCTTCTCCAGCGCGTACGCCGGGTCGGTGCCGCCACCCTTGACCTGCTCGTCGGTGGTGGCCACGGCCTGCAGGGCGGCGGAGATGCCCTCCGGCCCCCAGCCGCCGAGCTGACGCTTGACCCGGTCGATCTTCCAGGGCGGCATGCCCACATGGCTCGCGAGCTGGCCGCCGCGCAGGTTGCGGGGTGCCCCGCCCACCTTGGCCAGCGAGCGCAGACCCCCCGCCAGCGCGCTGACGATCAGCACCGGGGCCACGCCCGTGGCGAGCGCCCACCGCACCTGTTCCAGCGCCTCGCCCAACCGGCCCTCGATCGCCAGGTCGGCGATCGTGAAGCCGCTGACCTCGGCGCGTCCCCGGTAGTACTTCGCGACCGCCGCCTCGTCGATGTTCTTGGCCTCGGTGTCGAAGGCGAGCTGGCCGCAGGCGGCCGCCAGCTCGCGCAGATCGCTGCCCACGGCGTCGAGCAGCGCCTGGGCGGCGGCCGGCGCGATCGAGCGGCCCGCTCTGCGGACCTCGGCCTTGATGAAGTCGAGCCGCTCTCCCGCCTTGGTCGGCTTGGCCACCGTGACGACGTCGGCGCCCGCCTTCTTCACCCCGTCCACCAGGGCCTTCCCCTTGACGCCGCCCGGGTGGGCCAGCACGAGCACGGTGTCGTCGGCCGGGTGGGCGGCGTATTTGACGATCTCGGCGATGACGTCCTTCGTGAGGTCCTGCGCCCCGCGGATCACGATGACCGACCGGTCACCGAACAAGGAGGGCGAGGCGAGCCCGGTCAGCTCTCCCGGCTGCACCTTGCTCCCCTGGAGGTCGTGCACTTCCGCCCCCGGATCTTCGGCGCGGACCGCCGCCACGATGGAGCCCACGGCACGATCGGCCAGGAACTCCTCGTCGCCGATGACCAGGGTCACGGGTGCTGGGTTCGCCATGTCAGGCAGCATGCCACGCTCACCCGCCCACGGCACATCCGCCCGCCCGGCACGCTGCGACTGACATGTGCGTAGTGGGCGAATCCCGAGCACAAGTGTGACCCACAGGGTTCCGGCGCCGTCGCGAGCCGGCGGCGCAGGCCGAGGGCCGTCCCACCGATCGCGTCGCCCGGCCGCGCTCATCTGCCTCGTACGACCACGGCGAGACGGTTGTGGGCGGCGACGACGGCGATGTCCCCGGACAGGTCGGTGCGGTAGGGCCGCATGCCGAGCCAGCGCAGGCGCCGCAGCGTCAGCGAAGCGGGATGCCCGTAGTCGTTGACCGCGCCGACGCTGATCAGGGCGGCCCGCGCGCCCGTGGCGGCGAGGAAGGCCGGCGACTGCCTGGGCGACCCGTGATGGGGGACCTTCAGCACCTCGACCCGTGGCAGGCCGCGCCGCACCAGTGCCTCCTGTGCCTCCGTCTCCAGGTCTCCGGCGAGCAGGGCCGCACCCAGGGGCGCGCCGCCTGCTCCCTCTGCTTTCCGCGTTCCGCCCTCCTCCTGGGCGTCGGGCCGCGCGGACCAGCGGACCAGCAGCACGACGCTGGCGTTGTTGGCCGTCGATCCCTCGCCCCTGCCCGGGGTCTGCGCACCGGCCTCGGGGGCGAGCACGGTGATCTCACTTGGCCCGAACCGCCACCGCATCCCCGGAACGGCCTGCCATTCCGGGACGCGGGCCGCCCTCAGCCGCGCGGAGACGCGGCCGGCCTCGCCCTCCGGTACGCGGCCCGGGCTCACGACCACCGCCCCCACCGCGCGACGGCGCAGCACTCCCGGCAGTCCGCCGACGTGGTCGAGGTGGGGGTGCGTGAGGACGACGAGCGGCACCTGCCGCACTCCGAGAGCGCGCAGACACCGGTCGGTGGGGCCCGGCTGCGGCCCGGCGTCGACCACCACCGCCCGGCCGGGACCGGCCGCGAGTGCCATGGCGTCCCCTTGGCCGACGTCGCAGACGACCAGGAGCCATCCCGGCGGCGGCCAGGGCGACACCACCGGCACGGCCACGAGGGCGGCGAGCAACGCTCCCGCCGCGAGTGCCGCCGCCAGTCGCCTGCGCGCCCGGCCCCGCAGGACGAGCCGGCCCGCGACGACCGCCGCCGCGAGCGCGGCGATGCCCGCCACTCCCCCGAACCACTCCGCCGAGGCGAAGGGGAGGTCCGCGGCTCGCTGTGCCACGGCGATGATCCAGCCGACGGCCCAGCCCGCGGGACGCACCAGCAGCCGGGCCAGGTCCATGCTCACCGGGGCGATCACGGCGGCCCCGAAACCCAGCACGGTCGCGGGCGCCACCGCGGGCTCCGCGAGCAGGTTGGCCGGGATCGCGGCCAGGTCGAGGCGCCCGGACATCAGCACCAGCAGGGGCGTGACCGCCGCCTGCGCCGCGGCGGTCACGGCCAGGGCCTCGGCGAGCAGGCGGGGCACCCGGCGCGCCGCCAGGCGGTCACGCCACCGGGGCGCGAGCACCAGGATGCCGCCGGTCGCGAACACCGACAGCGCGAAGCCCCACTGCCGGGCCAGCCCGGGATCGAACACCACCAGTCCGAGCACGGTCGCCGACAGGGCGGCGACGCCGTCCCGGGTGCGCCCCGTGCCGAGGGCCACGGCGGCGACCGTTCCCATGACGAGAGCGCGCAGCACGCTCGGCGACGGTCTGGCCACGATCGAGAACGCGACCATCGCGACGACCGCGACGGCGGCCCGCAGGGCCAGGGGCAGGCCGGCGAGACGGCCGAGCACCAGCACCGCGCCCGCCACGATCGCCAGATTGGTGCCCGATACGGCGGTGAGGTGGCCGAGCCCCGCCGTCGCCAGGTCGAGCCGCACCTCCTCGTCCAGGCGCGACACGTCGCCGACGACCAGGCCGGGCAGCAGACCGCGCTGGTCGTCCGGCAGCACGTCGCTCGCCTCACGCAGACCGGCGCGCAGCGCTCCGGCGGCCCGCTGCAACGCTGAGGGCGCACCGATCGGCTCGGGCACCCCCCGGACGAGCATCACCGCCGCGACCGGCTCGCCCTGCTCGGCCGGGCTCAACCGCCCGCGCACCCTGACCCGCTGACTGGGCAGCAGCGGACGCCATCCTTCGGCGGGACCGAGCAGCACGACGGGCACGTCCACGGCGTATCGCTCCCGCGCGGCCGACACCAGCAGCAGCCGGGCCCGGACGACCGCCGTCTCCCGCCGGGCCACCCCGCCCTGGTGTGGCCGGATGCGCGGGTCGTCGCTGATCTCCGCCTCGGCGGTCACCGTGGCGCCCCGGCCGGCCAAATCCGGCACGGGTCCCGTCGTCACCCTGAGGACCGTGAACGCCGCGACCGCGGCCGTCACGGCCACGGCCGCGAGCACCGCCATCGCGACCCTGGCGGCGGCGCCGCCCGTCGCCCGCTGCTCCTCTCGCAAGCGGTGCCCGGCTGCCTGACCCGCCCGTTTCGCACCCACGGCGGCAGGGGGATCTCCTGCCGGAGCCCGCTTGGGATCCGCCACCTGCGCGCGGCGCCGCGTCGCCGCCCACGTGACGGCGCCGGCGACAGCCGCGGTCAGCGCCACGGCGGCCCCGGCGACGGCGGAGCAGCCCAGCACCACGAGCGCGGTGAGCCAGGCAGCCAACGCTGGAGCCGCCAGTGCCGCCGGGCCGGGCCCCGTCCTGCCACGCCCCGGCTCCTCTCGCCACGGCTCCTCTCGCCACGGCTCCTCGTGCCCCGGCTCATGGCCGGTTCCGGCAGCCGGCTCGCCCCGCCCGCTCTCGTGATGGCCGACGGCGGTCACACGGAGACCTTGTCGCGCATCTCGGCGAACTTCCTGTCGCCGATGCCGGGGACCTCCTTCAACTGGTCGACGCTCTGGAAACCCCCGTGGGCGTCCCGGTAGTCGACGATCCGCTGCGCGATCACGCCGCCGATCCCGGGCAGCGCGTCCAGCTGCTCGGCTGTGGCGGTGTTGAGGTTCACCACCCCGGCTCCCGGCATCCCCGGCGCCGATCCCGGGGCGGAGCCCATCCCGGCCGTCACCGGGCTTCCGGCGACGATTTGCTCCCCGTCCGTCAAGCGCCGGGCCAGGTTGACGCCGCCCGGCTTCGCACCCTTCCGCAGACCTCCCGCGGCCTCGATCGCGTCCGCGACCCGTGAGCCCGATGCGAGGACGTACACCCCCGGATCGCGGACCTTGCCCGTCACATACACCACGACCCGCGCCGGCGAGCCGGGAGTGGCGGGCGCTGTCCCGGCAGAACCCGCGACGTAAGCCCTCGCGCCCGGCGCGGCGCCGTCGGCGGGGTCCGGCGTCGCGTGGGACGCCGGACCCGGCGCTGTTCCCGGGCCGCCCGCGGACCCGGCCGCGGGGCGGAGGTCCTGAACCACGGCGGCCGGGATCGGCGGGGCGATGGGCTCCGCCACCGGCCGCGACCGCCAGACCAGGATTCCGGTGACGATCGCGGCCAGAAGTCCGGCTGCCACCAGCACCCGGAGCCCGGGCATCCCCGGGTCGAGCCGTGGCAGGGCACGGCCGAGGGCCGCCCGTCCGAGAGTCAGCCGTCCGGGCATTCGCGCGTCCCGCGGAGACGTCCCCGGCCCGCCCACGCGAGCTTCCCAGCTCTCGGCGAACTCCTCCGGCGAGTCCGAAGCCTCCCGCCGCCAAGGACCGTCGGCGCGGCCTCCCCAGCCCTCGGCGAACTCCTCGGACGCCCGATGTGGACCCTTCTCCGCCTCGCCCGGCGGAGGATCATGCGGACGGGTCCCCGTACGGACGATGTGTGGCGCGCCGAACGACGGTGGTGGCCCGGGCGGGGTGGGCGTCGACCGCAGGCGGACGGACGGGGGCACCGGATCGAGCGGTCGCAGCAGCCCGCGCAGGCGGGACTCGCCGACGACGACACCGCTTATGGCCCCGCGAGACTCCTTGCTTCGCACGCGAAGGACGGTAGGCACGCGCCGGTGCCCCATCCGTGCCCGAACGTCATTCTGTGGACAACCCGCGGCCGTGACGGAGACACCGTACGGGGTCAGACTCCCCTCGCGCCGCCGAGGCGAGGCCGGTGCGCAACGGCAGACGGCACCGCCCCGCCCGGCCGCACCTCACCGCGCGGTGAGGCATCGAGGGCTCAGTCCACGGGAGCGACGGTGACCCCGAGCATGCCCGGACCGACGTGGGCGCCGAGGACCGGTCCGATCTCGGCCACCCACAGCCGCACGAGCCTGGGCAGCCGCGCCGTCAGCTCCTTCGTGAGCGCCTCGGCCCGCTCGGCCGCCATCAGGTGCTGCACGGCCACGTCGACCGGCCGGTCCCCGGCCGCCTCGACGGTCAGGTCCTCCAGGCGGGCGAGGGCGCGGCTCGCGGTGCGCACCTTTTCCAGCACGCCGATCTCGCCGTCCGCCATGCGCAGCAGCGGTTTGATCGACAGCGCCGATCCCAGGAGGTTGGTCACGCGGCCGATCCGGCCGCCGTGCCGCAGGTAGTCGAGCGTCTCGACGTAGAAGAACGTGCTGGTGGCGGCCGCCCGCCGCCGGGCCACGCCGGCCACCTCGGCGGCCGGGGCTCCCGCGGTGGCCGCCCGCGCGGCGGCCAGCACGGCGAAGCCGAGCCCCATGGCCACCGACCCGCTGTCGACGACCTCCACCGGCACGGAGGATTCACGCGCGGCGAGACGCGCGGAGTCGGCGGTGCCGGACAGCGCGCCGGACAGGTGTACGGACACGATCGCGGCGGCGCCGTTCGCAGCGGCCCGCCGATAGGCGTCCGCGAAGCGCTCGGGGGCCGGGCGCGAGGTGACGATCGGCGAGCGGTCCTTGAGTGCGTGGGTGAGGAGACCGGCGTCGAACGGCGTCACGTCGTCGATCTCGCGGTCCCCCAGGAGCACCTGAACCGGTACGACGGTGATGTTCCACCTGCCGGTCGCCTCGGCACCGAGGTACGCCGTGGAATCGGTGACGACAGCGACAGATGGTGACATATCGCGAGATTACCCAGCGCTGATCGCCCGGCAACCTCTTCGTGAACTCAGACCTCGCCGGTCACGCCCGGAAATCTCAGACCGCGCCTGTCACGCGCGGAAACGTCGCATGAGCCGCGCGCCGCGGCATCACGGAGAACAGCACGCGGCGCGGATCCACCCCCGACGCGGCCGGAAGGCCGGACGGAGGTCGATCGGGGGCCGTCACTGGACGGGGACGCCGCCCCGCCAGACCCGGCGCGGCTTGAGGCCGAACGACCAGGCGAACGCGCCCTCGTGGTCGGCGTCCCACTGGACGATGTCGGCGAGACGGCCGGGCGCGAGGATGCCGCGGTCGGGAGCGCCGAGGACCTGGGCGCCGCCGAGAGTCGCGGCCCGCAGGGCGTCTCCGACGCTCATGCCGAACGCCGCCACCGCCAGGCTGATGACCAGGGACATCGAGGTGATGCCGCAGTGGCCCGGGTTGTGGTCGCTGCCGAGCGCGACCGGGACGCCCTGGGCCAGCATCCGGCGCACCGGCGGGAGGTGGCCCACCTGCAGCGCGGCGCCGGGGCAGACGACGGCGGGCACGCCGTACCGCGCCATCATCGCGATGTCCTCGTCCGAGGCGTGGTGGAGCAGGTCGGCGGAGGCGCAGCCCATCTCGGCCGCGAGCTGGACGGCGCCGCGCCGGTTGTAGGCGCCCGCGTGGATGCGCGGCAGCAGGCCGACGTTGCGGCCGGAGGCCAGCACCCAGCGGGCCTCCTCCGCGGTGAAGTGCCCGTCGTCGCAGTAGACGTCCACGCTGTCGGCCCCGGCGCCGGCGGCGTCCGCGCACCAGGAGGCCACGGCCTCGACGTAGTCGCGCTGGCGGCCGAAGTATTCCGGCGGCACCACGTGGGCGGCCAGGAACGTGACGTGGACCCGCGGCATCATCGGCTCTTTCTCGAGCTCGCGGAGCAGCCGCACGTCGGCCAGCTCGCCGTCGCGGGTCAGGTGGTAGCCGGTCTTGGCCTCGACGGTCGTCGTGCCGCCGAGCAGCCACTCGCGCAACCGCTCACGGACCCCGTTGCACAGGGTCCAGGGATCGGTGCCGCGCGTCACGGTGACGGTCGAGCCGATGCCGCCGCCCGCCGCGGCGATGGCCGAGGCGCTGGATCCGCCGGAACGCATCGCCATCTCGGCGTAGCGGTTGCCGGCGTACACGGGATGGGTGTGCGCGTCGATGAGGCCGGGCGTGACGAGCGCCCCGCCGAGGTTCTCCACGTGGTCGACGTCGACGATGTCGTCCACGACTCCGGGAACGCTCTGAGGGAGGTCGGCGGCGCGGCCGACCCACGCAATCCGGTCGTTGTGCACCAGGATCGCGGCGTTGCTGCACACATCGTGCCCGGTCCAGAGCCGGCCGATGTTGGTGAGAAGGCGAACGGTCATGCGACCACCTGCGAAACATCCGTGGACGGCGAACGGCCCCCGCCTGCGGGCGCCTGGCCCGCCGGGTCCGCTGCGCGTCCGGACGTCATTGGGGGGTCTCCTGCCTCATCGCGCACCGATGTTGTGCGATGACCCTACCGCCGGGATCTCGAACCCGGGCGATTCAGTTCAGTTACGGTATTTCACAGGTGGGCTGGATGTACAGAGTCAGCGACAGAAACGCACGCCGGTATCATGCGCATCGCCGCGCATCAGTCGTCTCACACGCTGCGGCGAGATCAGGATCGACGACGCCGATCCAACGGCCGCGAACGCCTCGGAAAGGGTGACCGCACTGCCTGGAGTCATGTTGTTACCCACACAATAAGGTCCCATTAGGCTTTCCTTATCGTACCAAGGGCAGCCCTTGGCGGGCCACCGACACGCGGAAGGTGACCCGCCGGCAGCAGGATTCAGACGGTCTCGACGGGCTTGGCCACCCGGTCCAGCTCCGCGTACAGGTCGGCGAAGACCCGGGCGTGCAGGATCGTGCCGTCACCGGTGTGATCGAGCGACAGGACCTCGCCCTCGCTGTGCGCCCGTGCGATCAGGTCGCCCCTGTCGTACGGCACCAGCATCCTGACCTCGTGGTCGAGGCGGGGAAGCTCGCGCTCGATCATCGACATCAGCTCGCCGATCCCGGCCCCGGTGCGGGCGGAGACGACGATGCTGTGCCGTTCCTTCATCGTCAGCCGGGTCAGCACCACCGGGTCGGCGGCGTCGGCCTTGTTGACGACCACGATCTCCGGGATGTCCCGCGCGCCCTCGATCTCGGCCAGCACCTCGCGGACGGCCGCGATCTGCGACTCGGGGTCGGGGTGCGATCCGTCCACCACGTGGAGGATCAGGTCGGCGTCGGCGACCTCCTCCAGCGTCGAGCGGAACGCCTCGACGAGCTGGTGGGGCAGGTGCCGTACGAACCCGACCGTGTCGGCCAGCGTGAACAGGCGGCCCTCGGGCGTGCGCGCCTTGCGCACGGTGGGATCGAGGGTCGCGAACAACGCGTCCTCGACGAGCACACCCGCGCCGGTCAGCCGGTTGAGCAGCGACGACTTGCCGGCGTTGGTGTATCCGGCGATCGCCACGGCGGGCACCTCACGGGCCTGCCGGCGGTGGCGCATGGTCTGCCGGGCGGTCGACATCTCCTTGATCTGCCGCCGCAGCTTGGCCATCCGCTCGCGGATCCGCCGCCGGTCCAGCTCGATCTTGGTCTCACCGGGGCCGCGGCCGCCGATGCCGACGCCGCCCGCGGCGCGACCGCCGACCTGGCGCGACAGGTTGCCACCCCAGCCTCGCAGGCGCGGCAGCAGGTATTGCAGCTGCGCCAGCTCGACCTGCGCCTTGCCCTCGCGGCTCTTGGCGTGCTGCGCGAAGATGTCGAGGATCAGTGCGGTCCGGTCGATGACCTTGACCTTCACGACCTCTTCAAGCTGGCGGAGCTGGCCGGGGGTCAGCTCGCCGTCGCAGATCACGGTGTCGGCGCCGCTGGCGGCCACGATGTCGCGCAGCTCGACCGCCTTGCCCGACCCGATGTAGGTGGCGGGGTCGGGCCGGTCGCGGCGCTGGATCAGACCCTCCAGCACCTGGGAACCGGCGGTCTCGGCCAGGAGCTTCAGCTCCTGCAGCGAGTTCTCCGCGTCCAGGGCGGTGCCGCCCGCCCAGACGCCCACCAGGACGACGCGCTCCAGCCGGAGCTGCCGATATTCGACTTCGGTGATGTCTTCGAGCTCTGTCGACAGACCCGCTACGCGGCGGAGCGCCTGGCGCTCTTCCAGTTCGTAATCGCCCATGGCGAGGTCTTCGGGCTCGTTTCGCATATATGTCATCTCTACTAGACAGAACAGTCTGACACCCCGATGCCTTCCCGGCCCCGGGCGCCTCCGTCGATGGTGACACGACCCCGGGGAATGACGCACTCCCTTATGTGCCGAGCCGGGCCACAAGTCGCGCGCTCTCCCCCGCCCAATGATCGAGGCCGAGCCGGACGTGGACCTCGTGCGCCCGCCGCGCGTGGTCCCGGGCCGGCTCCCGGTCGCCCATCGCCAGCGACAGCATCGCCAGCGCCTGGTGGATGGAGCCCCAGCCGACCGTGCCGCTGCCGTGCAGGGCCAGCCGGTCCGCGTACGGCGCCAGCTTTTCGTACAGGCCCGAGGGGTCGGGGACACCGAGCTGAGCCGACACGTACGACCAGATGACGGCGACGAACTCCCCCGACCAGTCGTCGGGGACCGCCGTGCCCCATCGGGCGATCAGGTTCCGGGCCAGTTCGCGATCGCCCACGTCGAGCGCCGCGAGCACGGCTATGGGACGCAGCGGGTCGTTGTGCGGCTGCGACGCCACCGTGATGACCTCGTCGAGGATCTCGGCGACCCTGCCCTGTCCCCGCCGGCAGGCGTAGAGCATGGTCGGCCGCACGACGCCCAGGCCCCACATGCTGCTGTCGCCGAAGACCTCGCCGAGCTCGCCGGCGAGGCGCTCGACCTCGTCCCAGCGGCCGTCGAGGGTCAGCCGGGCGGCCTGGGCGATGCGCACCATGGCCGTCAGCTCGGGCCTTCTGACCTCCTGCAGCAGATGCTCGGCGCGGGCCAGGTCCCGGTCCCATTCGGCCAGCTCCCCCGCCCTGAACAGGCACGCCATCCGGTGCACCCGGGCCACGATCTCGGCCGCGGCGGGGAGATCGGGCACCGCGAGCATCTCTTCGGTGGCGCGGAGACGATCGGCCTCCCGCTCCGGCACCCAGGACGCGATCATGTAGTTGTTGAGCACCTGCAGGAGCAACGCGGGGTCGCCGATCCCGCGGGCGATCTCCACGGCCTTCGCCACCATCGCCTCGCCTTCGGCCCGGCGAGGCCCGTAGTTGAGCTCGATGCCGAGAGTGCCGAGCAGTGCCGCCCGGTGGGCGTCGTCCAGCGGGCCCGCCAGCAGGTTCTCGAGAAGGGCGACCGTGTGGTCGTCGACCACGCCGTACGGCCGCCAGTTCCAGACGCTGAGGGTGCCGAACACCGCCACGGCCTCCACCAGGGCCGTCCGGTCGCCCGCGTCCTCGGCCAGCCCGATGGCCTCCTCGAGTGCCGCCCGGGCCCGTACGACGTCCCCGACGACGCGCAGCGACCGGCCCAGCTCGATCAGCAGGCGGCACCGCCTGGCCGGGTCGCGCGCCCCGAGGGCGAGCAGCGCCTTGTCCCACAGCTCGACGGCCTCGTCGTACGCGCGCTGCGCCGTCGCCTGCCCGGCGGCTTCGGCGGCGTAGCCGACGGCCTTGTCCGCTCCCCCGACCCGCGCGGCCATGGCGAAGTGATGGGCGAGGACGGGCAGGCGCGCCGCCCCGTCGGCGCCGGGCGGCGCCGACGGCAGGGACTCCAGGGCCTCCGCCACGCTCAGGTGGAGCCTGGCCTTCTCCAGGCGGCCGAGCCCGGCGTAGAGCGCGTCACGCACCAGCGCGTGCGAGAAGCGGTAGTCGAAGCCTCCCGGCGCCTCGGCGAGGACGCCGACGGCGACGGCGGGCTCCAGCAGCGACATCACCTCCTCGGCGTGGGTTTCCGTGAGCGCCTCCAGCGCATCGAGGCTGACGTCGCGGCCCAGGACGGCGGCCCGGCGCAGCAGGTCCCTCGTGGGGTCCGGCAGTCGTGCGACCCTCCGCTCGATGACCTCCATGACGCCTTCGGGCACGCCCAGCGACGCGGCGTCGAGCCGGTGCTCACTGCCCAGCAGCCGCAGCAGCTCGCCGAGGTAGAAGGGATTGCCGCCGGTGCGCCGATAGAGCACCTCGGCGAGCGCCGGGTCGGTCAGGTCGTGCCGCCGAAGGAACGCGGCGACCTCCTCCGCGGTGAAGGGCGCGAGGGCGAGGCGTTCGGTGCCGGGCTCACGGGTGAGGGCGGCGAGGGTGTCGCGCAGCCGCTCGGGCTCCCTGCCCGGCTCCGGCCGGACGGTGGCCAGCACCAGCACGGGCCTGCGGTGCAGCTCGGCCGCGAGGAAGGCGAGCAGCCGCAGCGAGGCGGCGTCCGCCGCGTGGAGGTCGTCCAGCACCACCAGCGTCGGCGTGCCCGGCCGGGCGAGCGCGGCCAGCACGCCCTCGTACAGCTCGAAGAGCGCGGCCTCCGGATCGGCGGCGGCACCGCCCTCGCCCGCGAGGAGCCGCGCGGCGGCCCGGCCCCGCTCCCCCAGCTCGCGCAGCGCCTGCAGCCAGGGCCAGAACGGCGGCGCCGCCTCGGCCTCCACGCAGCGGCCCCAGACGACCGCGACGCCGCGCGCCTCGGCCTCCTCCGCGGCGAGCTGGGCCAGCCTGGTCTTGCCGATCCCCGGCTCGCCGGTCACCAGCAGCACGCCGCCGCGGCCCCGCCGTACGGCGCCGAGCCGGTCGACGAGGCGGGCGAGTTCGCGCCCGCGCGCGACGAGGGCCGCGGACGGCGGCGGCTCGGGGGCCGGGAGGGACCTCTCCTCCGCCGGTGGGACGGCGGGCCGCCGCGCGACGACTGGCGCTTCGAGGGGCGCGTCCAGGGACGGCGACTGCTCCAGCACGGCCTGCTCCAGCCGCCGCAGCTCGGGGCCGGGCCGCAGGCCCATCTCCTCGGCGAGCAGGGCGCGCACCCGGCGCAGCGCACCGAGCGCGTCGGTCTGCCTGCCCGACCGGTAGAGGGCGAGGACGAGCAGGCTCCACAGCCGTTCGCGGTACGGGTGCGCCTCGACCAGCCGCTCCAGGTCGGCCACACACGAAGGCCCGTCGCCCGTGGCGAGCCGGGCCTCGAACCGGTCCTCGACCGCCACCGCCCGCAGCTCGGCCAGGCGGGCGATGACGGGCTGGGCGAACTCGTAGGCCGCGAACTCGGCGAGCGGCTCGCCCCGCCACGTCTCCAGCGCCCGGTCGGCGAACCCGCGCACCGCTGCGTACTCGCGCCGGGCGAGCGCCCTGCGGCCGTCCTCCACCCAGGAGACGAAGCGTACGAGGTCGACCTGGCCGGGCGCGACGGACAGCAGGTAGCCGGGCTCGCGGGTGAGCAGCACGGCGGGGGGCGTGCGCGGCCTGCGTCCGGGCTCCAGCACCTTGCGCAGGTTGGAGACGTACGACTGCAGCGTCGCGGTGGCGCTGGAGGGCGGCTCGTCCGCCCACAGCTCGTCGATCAGCCGGTCGAGGGAGACGATCCTGCCGGGCTCCAGGGCGAGGACGGCGAGCACCGCACGCTGCTTGCGCGGGCCGAGGTCGATGACGCGGCCGTCGCCGCCGGTGACCTCGAAGGGGCCGAGCAGCCGGAAGGACAGCGTGTTCATGACCGAAACCCCTCTGATCGCTGCGGCAAGCGTAGAGCCGGGACGACCGCCGCCGGAACGGTCCACTTGAGGGTGACTTGAACGTTCTCCAAGCCGCGCTCATACGCGCTCCGATCCCCGTGTTCCACCGTGGTCGGGCACGAGGAACCCACGATGTGGAGGGAAGAGATGGACCAGATCAAGGCGCTCGGCGCCGACCTGCGCCGGGTGGTGCGCGGCCGGGTGCTGGTGCGCGGCGACGAGGGCTTCGACGAGAGCAGGCGCCCCTGGGACATGGCCGTCGACCAGCGGGTCGCGGCGGTCGTCGAGGCGCGGGACGCCCACGACGTCGCGGCCGTGGTCGGCTACGCGGGCCTCGCCGGGCTGCGGGTCGCCACCCAGCCGAACGGGCACGCCCCGGCGGCCTTCGAGGACGCGATCCTGCTGCGCACGGGTGCACTGCGCGGCCTGACCGTACGGCCGGCGCAGCGGGTGGCCCGGGTGGAGGCCGGCGTCCCGTGGGGCGCGGTGCTCACGGCGGCGGGTGAGCACGGGCTGACACCCCTGGCGGGCAGCACGGGGGTCGTCAGCGCCACCGGATTCACCCTGGGCGGGGGCCTGAGCTGGTTCGGGCGCAGGCACGGCTTCGCCGCCGGCGGCGTGCGCGCGTTCGAGGTCGTGGACGCATCGGGCGAGCACGCCACGGTCACGCCCGGCGGCGACCCCGAGCTGTTCTGGGCGCTGCGCGGCGGCGGGGGCGACTTCGCGGTGGTGACCGCGATGGAGATCGACCTGCATCCGGCGCCGGTGCTGTACGGCGGGCGGATCCTGTGGCCGGCCGGGCGGGCCGCGGAGGTGCTGGCCGCCTTCCGCGCCACCACGGCCGTGGCGCCCGAGGAGCTGACGGTCTGGTTCCACCTGCTGCAGTTCCCTCCGCTGCCCGAGGTGCCCGAGCCGCTGCGCGGCCTGTCGGCCGTGACGATCGACGTCACCTATCTGGGCGACCCGGACGACGCGCGGGCCCTGCTGCACCGGTTCGACCGGATTCCCGAGCCCGTCTTCGACACCCGCGGCCGGATGCCGGTGGCGAACCTGGCGGACATCTGCGCGGAGCCGACCGGCCCGACGCCCGCGCTGCTGCGTGCCGAACTGCTCACCGGGCTCGGTGACGCAGACGCGGCGGCGCTGCTGGCCGCCGCCGGGCCCGGCACCATCGCGCCGCTCGCCTACGTGCAGATCCGCCACCTGGGCGGAGCGCTCGCCCGGGTCGACGAGAAGGGCGGAGCCTGCGGGCGCATCGCGGAGCCCTACCTGCTGAGCACGCTCGGCGCGCTCGCGGCGCCCGGGATGGAGGAGGCGATCCGGCGGCGGCAGTCGGCCGTCGCGGACGCGGTGGCGGGGGTCTCGACCGGCCGCAAGCCCTTCACCTTCCTCGGCCACGGGGAGCCTGCCGCGTCCGCCTTCCCGGCCGAGATCCTGGCCCGCCTGCGCGAGGTCAAGCGCCGTCGTGACCCGCATGGCGTGATCCTCGGAAACCACCCCGTCCTCGGGTGACGGCGGCCGGCGGTCCTCCTCGCGCTCCCGCACCCACGCAGCGACAGCCCTCTCGAGCGGACCGAACAGGCGGAAATCCATGGTTTCCCTGGACATGGGGATTTCGATCAGTAGCGTATTGCCCGGCTTTGCCGTTCGACGACTAGCGAACTCCTAGTCGATTACTCATCCACCGCAAACCGCCCGCACCAGGATGTGGAGCGATCAGAGAGCGTGAATCGGGAGGAAATTGTGTCGACGGAGACCGATCTGCGGCGGACGGTGCGCGGACGGGTGCTCGTGCCCGGCGACGACGCCTTCGAGGCGGCCCGGCTGCCGTGGAACCGGGCGGTGGACCAGACCGTGCGGGCGGTCGTGGAGATCGAGGACGCGGCGGACGCGGCCGCCGTGGTCCGCTACGCGAAGCTCGCCGGACTCGCCGTGGCCGCGCAGCCGAGCGGGCACGGCGCCACGACCCGCCTCGACGGCACGATCCTGCTGCGCACCGGCCGGCTTCGCGGCGTCGAAGTGCGGCCGGAGCAGCGGACCGCCAGGGTCGAGGCCGGCGTGCAGTGGGGCGAACTGCTGGCCGCGGCCGCCAAGCACGGGCTGACCGGACTGCCCGGCAGCTCTCCCGTCGTCAGCGTCACCGGCTACACGCTGGGCGGTGGGCTCGGCTGGTTCGCCCGCAGGCACGGCTGGGCGGCCGGCGCCGTACGGGCCTTCGAGGTGGTGGACGCCGACGGCGTGGAGGCCCGGGTGACGGCGGACTCCGATCCGGACCTGTTCTGGGCGCTGCGCGGCGGCGGAGGCGACTTCGCCCTGGTGACGGCCATGGAGCTGGACCTGCATCCGGCGCCCCTGCTGTACGGCGGGCGCATGCTGTGGCCCGCGGAGCGGGCGCCCGAGGTGCTCGCCGCCTTCCGCGAGGTCACCGGCGCCGCTCCCGTGGAGCTGACCGCCTGGTTCACGATGGTGAAGTTCCCCCCGATGCCCCAGGTCCCCGAGCCGCTGCGCGGTCTCGCCGCGGTCGCGGTGGACTCGACGTTCCTGGGCGGCGAGGAGGAGGGACGCGGCCTGCTGCGGCGGTTCGAGGACATCCCCGGCGTGATCCTCGACACCCGCGCCCCGATGGCGCCGGACGCCGTGGGCGGCATCTGCGCCGAGCCGACGCAGCCGGTGCCCGGCGCGGGCCGCGGCGAACTGCTGACCGGGCTCGGCGAGGACGTGGCCGGCGACCTCCTCGCGGCCGTGGGCGGCATCGCCCCCCTCGCCACGGTGCAGGTGCGCCACCTGGGCGGCGCGCTGAGCGGGCCCGTCGCCGGCGGCGGTGCGGTCGCGCCCGTCGCGGAGCCGTACCTGCTGGGCATGATCGGGCCGGTCATGTCGCCCGAGGCCGGCCGGGCGGTCGCCGCGCGGCTGACGGAGATCGCCCGGGCGATGGCGCCGCACACCACCGGCCGCAAGCCCTTCACCTACCTGAACGGCGGCGAGAAGGCCGCCTCCGCGTTCGACGCGGACACCCTGGCCCGGCTGCGCGAGATCAAGCGCCGCCGCGACCCCGCCGGCGTCCTCCGTTCCAACCAGCCCGTGCTCGCCTGAGGCGCTCCCCGGGCGCCGGGGCGCCGCGGGCGGCCCCGGTAGCGCGGGGAATCACAACTTGTGCACCTCGGCGTCGCCCGATCCGGTCCTGATCGTGATCGCGTGCGGCGCCGAGTCGTCGTCCGCCACCTCGATCCTGCGGTCGCCGCTCCCGGTGGACGCGTCGATGTTGTAGGCGCCGTCGGGCACCCAGAGCCGGCCGTCGCCCGACCCTGTCACCGCCTGCACCTGGTCGGGCACGACGGTGAACCGGAGCGTGACGTCCCCCGACCCCGTGCGGGCGCCGACCCGGGTGGCGGCGAGCCCGCGCGCGTCGACGTCGCCCGACCCGGTGGAGGCGTTGACCTGCCCGCTCAGGTTGCGCAGCGTGATGTCCCCCGAGCTGGTGTCGATCTTCACGGTGAGACCGCGCGGCACCTCCACCTTGTAGTCCACGGAGCAGTTGCCGCACTTGTAGGAGAGCGTGAGCGTGTCCCCGGCGACGGAGTGGCCGTCGGCGGGCTTGTCCCCGCTCCAGTGCAGGGTCTCGGTGACGTGGACGCCGGACCTGTCGCTCTCGTTGACCACGACGTCGCCCGATCCCGTGCGGGTGTCGATGACGGTCACCTTGTCCGTCACGTCGTAGGACTGCACGGCCTGCTGCCCGCCGAAGCCGAGCCGTACGTCGCAGGCGGCGACGGCGAGGCTCATCCCCAGGACGGCCCCCGCGACTGCCATCGTCTTGTATCTCATGTCCTCGATCTTCGGGGACGCGTACGCCGTCTCTCATCGGGGAAGTCCCTCAGCATCCCCTGAGCCGTCCCCGACGAGCCACCCCGCGTTGACCCCCGGCCCTTCCCTGAAGTAGCGTCGATTCCACGATTCAGAACTATTTTTCCGGAAGGTGGAAAATGACGGAAGGCGTCGAGATCAAGGGCCCCCTGCTGGACCGGTTCGACGAGATCCTCACTCCCGAGGCCCTCGGCTTCGTGGCCACCTTGCAGCGCGAGTTCGACCCCAGGCGCAGGGAACTGCTCGCCGCCCGGCAGGCGCGGCAGGAGGAGCTGTCCGCGGGCGGCATGCTCGACTTCCTCCCCGAGACCGCCCACGTCCGCGAGTCCGAGTGGCGGGTCGCCCCGCCCGCGCCGGGGCTGGAGGACCGCAGGGTCGAGATCACCGGTCCGGTCGACCGCAAGATGACGATCAACGCGCTGAACTCCGGTGCCAAGGTCTGGCTGGCCGACTTCGAGGACGCCAACTCCCCGACCTGGGAGAACACGGTCAACGGGCAGCTCAACCTGCGCGACGCCCTCGACCGTACGATCGACTTCTCCTCCGGCGGCAAGACGTACGCGCTGCGGCCGGACGAGGAGCTGGCCACGATCGTGGTCCGCCCGCGCGGCTGGCACCTGCCGGACAAGCACATCCTGGTGGACGGGTCCGAGATGTCCGGGTCGCTGCTCGACTTCGGGCTCTACTTCTTCCACTGCGCGCGGCGGCAGATCGACAAGGGCCGCGGGCCGTACTTCTACCTGCCCAAGATGGAGTCGCACCTGGAGGCGCGGCTCTGGAACGACGTGTTCGTCCGCGCCCAGGAGCTGCTGGGCGTCCCGCGCGGGACGATCCGGGCGACCGTGCTGATCGAGACCTACCCCGCGGCGTTCGAGATGGAGGAGATCCTCTACGAGCTGCGCGAGCACTCCGCGGGCCTCAACGCCGGCCGCTGGGACTACCTGTTCAGCGTCATCAAGAAGTTCCGCACCCGGGGGCGGGAGTTCCTTCTGCCCGAGCGCAACGCGGTGACGATGACCGCGCCGTTCATGCGGGCCTACACCGAGCTGCTGGTGCGCACCTGCCACAAGCGCGGCGCGCACGCGATCGGCGGGATGGCGGCCTTCATCCCCTCCCGCCGCGATCCCGAGGTCAACAAGGTCGCGCTGGAGAAGGTCCGGGCCGACAAGACCCGCGAGTCCGGCGACGGCTTCGACGGCTCCTGGGTGGCCCACCCCGACCTCGTGCCGGTCTGCCGCGAGGTCTTCGACGGCGTGCTCGGCGACCGGCCCAACCAGCTCGACCGGCTGCGCGAGGACGTCAACGTCACGGCCGAGGACCTGCTCGCGGTGTCCAAGACCCCCGGCGAGATCACCGAGGCCGGGCTGCGCAACAACGTGGACGTCGGCCTGCGCTACCTGGCGGCCTGGATGGGCGGCAACGGCGCCGCGGCGATCCACAACCTGATGGAGGACGCGGCGACGGCCGAGATCTCCCGCTCGCAGGTCTGGCAGTGGATCCACAACGACATCACGCTGGCCGACACCGGCGCGGTGGTGACACGGGAGCTCGTCGAGCGGATCATCGAGGAGGAGCTGGCCCGCATCGCCGCCGAGCCGGGCTACGACGAGAAGCTCTACGCGCAGGCCACGGCACTGTTCAAGGAGGTCGCCCTTGACGACGACTTCGCGGAGTTCCTCACGCTTCCCGCGTACGCGCGCATGCCGTGAGCGGATGAAGGGAGGCCGATGCCCGAGCTCGAACGGCTGACCGAGCGCCTCGCCGCCGTGCTCCCGCCGGACGCCGTCATCACCGATCCCGTACGGCTGCGCACCTACGAGTGCGACGGGCTGACCCACCACCGGGCGACCCCCGGCGTGGTCGTGCTGCCCGGGACGGCCGAGCAGATCGCCGCGGTGGTGCGGCTGTGCGGCGAGCACGGCGTGCCCTTCGTCGCCCGGGGGTCGGGCACCGGCCTGTCCGGCGGCGCCCTGCCCCGCACGGACGGCGTGCTGATCGTCACCTCCCGCATGCGGCGGATCGTCGAGATCGACATCCCGAACCGCCGGGCCGTGGTGGAACCGGGGGTGACGAACCTGGCGATCACCGAGGCGGTGCGCGATCAGGGGTACTACTACGCCCCCGACCCCTCCAGCCAGCAGGTCTGTTCCATCGGCGGCAACGTCGCGGAGAACTCGGGCGGCGCGCACTGCCTCAAGTACGGCTTCACCGTCAATCACGTCCTGGCCGCCGAGATCGTGACACCGGACGGGGAGATCGTGGAGCTGTCCGCGGACGACCCGGGCTACGACCTGCTGGGGGCGTTCATCGGCTCCGAGGGCACGCTCGGCATCGCCACCAGGATCACCGTACGGCTGTCGCGGGCGCCCGAGGCGGTCACGACCCTGCTCGCCGCCTTCACGGGCATCGAGGCCGGCGGCCGCGCGGTGTCGTCGGTCATCGCGGCGGGCGTGGTCCCGGCGGCGATCGAGATGATGGACGCGCTGGCGATCGAGGCGGCCGAGGCCGCCGTGCACTGCCGTTACCCCGCCGGGGCGGGAGCCGTACTCGTGGTCGAGCTGGACGGGCCGCGCGCGGAGGTCGAGCACCAGTTCGCCGCCGTGGAACGGCTCTGCCGGGACAGCGGCGCCTTCGAGATCCGGGTGGCCGCCTCCGCCGAGGAACGGGCGGCCATCTGGAAGGGCCGCAAGTCGGCGTTCGCCGCCGTGGGCCGGATCAGCCCGGCGTACATCGTGCAGGACGGCGTGGTGCCGCGGACCGCGCTGCCGCGCGTGCTCGCGGGGATCGACCGGCTGCAGGAGGAGTACGGCATCCGGGTGGCCAACGTCTTCCACGCCGGCGACGGCAACCTCCATCCCCTCGTGCTGTTCGACGACACCGTGCCCGGCGAGGCCGAGCGCGCCGAGGCCGTCAGCGGGCGCATCCTCGACCTGTGCGTCGAGCACGGCGGGTCGATCACCGGGGAGCACGGCGTCGGCGTGGACAAGGCCCGTTACATGCCCCGGATGTTCACCGAGGACGACCTCGACACCATGCAGCTCCTGCGGTGCGCGTTCGACCCGGAGGGCCTGGCCAACCCCGGCAAGGTCTTCCCCACGCCGCGGCTGTGCGGGGAGGCGCCGGGGGTGCGCAGGGGTGCGCACCCGCTGGTGGAGGCCGGCCTGGCGGAGCAGTTCTGATGGACGCCGCCGGGATTGCGCTGGCCGCGACGGGCGTGGACATCCGCGCGGCGGGTGACGGGGACGAGGTCGCGGGCGTGCGCCCGCGCCGGGTGGCGCTGCCCGAGTCGGCCGAGGAGATCGCGGCCGTCATGCGGGCGTGCGCCGCGCACGACCTGGCCGCCGTCGCGACCGGCGGCCGCACCAAGCTGCATTGGGGCGCCCGGCCGGAACGCTGCGACGTGCTCGTGGACCTGTCCCGCATGAACCGCGTGCTGGAGCACACGGCGGGCGACCTGGTCGTGCGGGCGCAGGCCGGCGTCACCCTGGAGGCGCTGGCGGACACCCTCGCCGAGGCCGGCCAGGAGCTCGCGCTCGACGTGCCCGTGCCCGGCACCACGGTCGGCGGGCTGCTCGCCACCGGCATCGCCGGGCCGCGCCGGTTCCGGTACGGCACGGCCCGCGACCTGCTCATCGGCGTCACGGTCGTACTCGCCGACGGCACGATCGCCAGGTCGGGCGGGAAGGTCGTCAAGAACGTCGCCGGATACGACCTCGGCAAGCTGTTCACCGGCTCGTACGGCACGCTCGGGGTCATCGCGGACGCGACGTTCCGCCTCCATCCGCTGCCCGCCGCCCGCGCGTGGGTGACGGCGACCGTCGAGCGCCCGGTGACCAGAACGGAGCGGGTCATGTCGGCGGCCGACATCCTGCTGACGGCGGTCCCGGCGGTGACGGAGTCGCCGCTGGAGCCGAGCGCGGTGGAGATCGACTGGCCCGACGTGGACGGTCCCTGCACGCTGGCGGTCCTCGTCGAGGGCGCCGCCGCGACCGAGCGTGCCAAGGCCCTGTGCGAACTGCTGGGCGAACCGATGGGCGGGACGGCGGAGGTGACCGAGGAGCCGCCACCCTGGTGGAACCGGCTCCCCTCGCCGGACGACGACACGCTGCTGGAGCTCAGGATCGAGGTCTCCTCCCTTCCCCACATGCTCCCCGCGCTGCGGGAGGCCGCCCACGCGTCGGGGGCGCGGCCGGCGATATGCGGCTCGCTCGCCGCCGGGACCCTGCACATCGGTCTGCGGGGCCTGCCCAACGAGATCGCCGGGTTCGTGGGCCTGGCGCGTGACGACGCCGAAGGGATGTACGGCGGCCGGGTGGTCGTGCTCGCCGCGCCGTGGGAGGCCGCGCGCCGCCTCGACCCATGGGGGCGTGTGGGCGCGCTGCCGCTGATGCGCCGGGTCAAGGAGCGGTTCGACCCCGGTCGCCGGCTGTCCCCCGGCCGCTTCGTGGGAGGCATCTGACATGGACCCCGAGCTGATCAAGGACTGCGTGCACTGCGGGTTCTGCCTGCCCACCTGCCCGACGTACGTGCTGTGGGGCGAGGAGATGGACTCCCCGCGCGGGCGCATCCACCTGATGGGCCAGCACGTCGAGGGCACCCCTGTCACCGACGCGATGGCGGGCCACTTCGACGCCTGCCTCGGCTGCATGGCCTGCGTCACCGCGTGCCCCTCCGGCGTGCGGTACGACCGGCTGATCGAGCAGACCCGGGCGGTCGTCGAGCGCGAGCACGTGCGCCGCCCGGACGAGCGCGCGATCCGGGCCCTGGTGTTCGCGTTGTTCCCCTACCGGCGCAGGCTCCGGGCGATGCGGCTGCCGATGCGGCTGAGCAGGCGCCTCCAGCCGTTCCTGGAGCGGGTGAACCCCTCGCTCGGCGCGATGGCCGAACTGGCCCCCGGCGTCCCCCGGCCCGTACGGCTGCCGCCACTGGTGCGGGCGAGGCGGCGGCGCAGGGCGCGGGTCGGGCTGCTCACCGGCTGCGTGCAGGGCGAGTTCTTCCCGCAGGTCAACGCGGCGACGGCCCGGGTGCTCGCGCTCGAGGGCTGCGACGTGGTGATCCCGCCCCGGCAGGGCTGCTGCGGGGCGCTGTCGCTGCACTCGGGCCGGGAGGCCGAGGCGCGCAGGTTCGCCCGCCGCACGATCGCCGCCTTCGAGCGGGCCGCCGTGGACGCCGTGGTGGTGAACGCGGCGGGCTGCGGGTCGAGCATGAAGGACTACGCCGAGGTGCTGGCGGACGAGCCCGGCTGGGCGGCCCGCGCCGAGGCGCTGCGGACCCGCGACCTGGCGGAGTTCCTGATCGAGCTGGGTCCCGTCGCCGAGCGCCGCCCGCTGCCGGTCACGGTCGCCTACCACGACGCCTGTCACCTGGCCCACGCCCAGGGCGTGCGCGCCCAGCCGCGCGAACTGCTGCGCGCGATCCCGGGGCTGGAGTTGCGGGAGGTCGAGGAGTCCGCGATCTGCTGCGGGTCCGCGGGCACCTACAACCTCTTCCGGCCCGAGGCGGCCCGGCAGCTGGGCGACCGCAAGGCCGAGCGGGTGCTCGCCGCGGGCGCCGACGTGCTGGTGTCGGCCAACCCGGGATGCACCATGCAGATCGCGGCCGCCGTGCGGAGGGCGGGCAAGGGGGAGCTCCGGGTCGCGCACACGGCCGAGGTGCTCGACGCCTCGCTGCGAGGGCTGGGACCCGGCATCCTGGGACGGTCCCCGATGCGGAGGAGGAGGAGGACGCGGTGAGCGTGCAGAGCGTCGACCGTGCGCTGGACGTGCTCGAAGCACTGTCCGAGCACGGCGGCCAGGCCGGCCTGTCGGAGATCGCCGCCAGGACCGGCCTGCCGTACGGGACGATCCACCGGCTGTTACAGACGCTGCTGGCCCGCGGGTACGTCCGGCAGGAGTCCGACCGGCGCTACGCCCTCGGCGGCGCGCTGGTGCGCATCGGCGGCGTCGCCGAGCGGATGCTCGCGGTGTGGGCCGAGCCGTACCTCGCGAGGCTGGTCGAGCTGTCCGGCGAGACGGCGAACCTCGCCGTGCTGGAGGGCGACTACGTGGTCTACGTGGCCCAGGTGCCCTCGCCGCGCAGGCTGCGGATGTTCGCCGAGGTCGGCCGTCGCGTGCTGCCGCACAGCACGGCCGTCGGCAAGGCCCTGCTGGCCGGGCGGGACGACGCGGCGGCGGTGTTCCGGCGCACCGGGCTGCCCCGCCGTACGGACCGGACGATCACCGAGCTCGGGGACCTGCTGGAGGAGCTCGACCGGGTGCGCGCCCGGGGGTACGCGCTCGACCTGGGCGAGGAGGAGAACGGCGTGCACTGCATGGCCGTGCCCGTCCACGACGGCGGGCGGGCCTTCGCGGCGATGTCGGTGTCCGGACCGGCCGAGCGCATCGACGCGATCGACCGCGAGGAGCTCGCCGCGATGCTGCGCAAGGTGGCGGAGGACTTCGGCACCGCCGTCTTCCACTCCTGACCACACCCCGGATGGGTCACCATGGGGTCATGTGCCGAAGCATCAAGACCCTGCGCCCGCCGTTCACCGACGAGGTCACCGAGGAGGACATCCGGGCGGCGGCCCTGCAGTACGTCCGCAAGATCTCCGGTTTCCGCGCCCCGGCGGCCCACAACGCCGAGGCGTTCGACCGCGCGGTCGAGGAGATCACGCGGGCCAGCACGGCCCTGCTGGCGTCCCTCCAGGTGCGCGGCTCGGCGACCGGGTAACGCCGCCGGTTCCACGCGGCACAGCCCAGCGGCACGTCATAGGCAGCACGTAGCAGGCAGCACGGTCCAAGCGGATCACAAGTGGCGGGCGGGACAGTGGCCGCATGGGTGTCATCTCCGCTTTCCTCCTGGCCCGGCGGCTGCGCAAGGGGCCGACGCTGCTGCTGCCGTACGTTCCCGACCTCACGACCGTGCTGGAGACCGTGCGGCTGCACGATCCGCAGGCCGGGCCCTACTGGCGCGGGTTCAAGATCGGCGAGAACGTCGAGCTGCGCGGGCCGATCGAGCTGACTCCGGAGCTGGCGGCCAGGGCGGGGCTTCCCGCGGGCTGGGGTGCCGCGTTCTTCGCCCGCAACATCGACAGCGAGGCGGGCGGCGACTTCGCCCGGCCGAGCCTGCTCGTGCGGGGGCTGGCCGAGCGGCTCGGCGGCCGGGAGCACCCGGAGTGCCAAGAGCCTCCGGAGGACCTGGCCGAGGTCACCGGCGGGCGGCTCATCCCGGTGGACGAGGTGATCGGCCTGCTCGCTGACGATGTGCCCGGCCTCGCCGTCACGACGGTGACCGACGCCGGCGCGACGTTGCTCACCAGCGCCGAGAGCCCGATCGAGGTCTTCGTCAACGAGTGGGACGCCGACGACGTGACGTACGAGCTGTCCGCGGACGGCGGCTACGGCACGGAGGTCCCCGCCGCCGCCCGGCGGGCCGCTCTCGCGATCGCGGCCCGCGCGGGCGGGGTGGCCCGGGACCACAACGGGTTCCTCATCACGGAGTGAGCACATCGGGGGGAAACGGCCCGGCGGTCCGGCGGAGCAGGGGCGAAGGGCGAAGGGCGCGACGGCGGCCTCGCCCGCACGGGGGTGATTACCCGTCCTGACTGGGACGCTTTGCGGCAGACGGGAAGCGTGTAACGATTAATGATCGCATCGGCGGTACCGAGGGAAAGGGGGCGGACCGATGCCACCCGCGATCGTGGGGCATGAAGGTCCCCTTGCCGGTCAGCGTTTCCCGATCGACGACAAGCCGATCACCTTCGGTCGCAGAGGCGACAACAGTGTGGTGATCACGAGTGAGAGGGCCTCGCGCTTCCACGCCGAGGTGCGCCGCGAGGCCGAGGGCTACGTGCTACTCGACCGGGGCAGCAGCAACGGGACGCTGGTCAACGGCAGGCGTGTCACCACGCATGTGCTCCGGCCCGGCGACACGATCGCCATCGGAGGGGAGACGTTCCGCTTCGAGGTGTTCGACGACGCCGAGACGGTCATGGACACCTCCCTGATGCAACGGTTCCGCCGGTCGTTCCCCGACGTCGAACCGGATCAGGTCCTGCACGTCACCGTCTCCGGCGGCGGGCCCGTCGGGCTGGCCTTCGCCCTGCTCCTCGATCACCTCATGGGGCACCGGGTCGCCATCACGATCTACGACGGCCGCTGGACCCAGGACGGGTCGCGGGTCGTGTGGAAGAACGCCGCGCAGGGCAACAACCGGCGGCAGCAGGTCGTGACGGTGCAGAGCCGCCAGTATCTGAACCTCCCGGAGGACGTCCAGTCGCGGTTGTTCACCGAGGGGTCCTACAGCGAGATGTGGCCGGCCGGTCCGGACTCGATCCGTGACTACCGCCCGCGGAACATCCGGATCGCCTACATCGAGGACACCCTGCTGGAGATGGCGAACGAGAGGTCCGCCCGCATCCGCCTGGTGCCCGAGAGATTCGACCCTGCGGAGCGCCAGGACGCCGTGGCCAAGGAGCACGTGCTCGCCATCTGCGAGGGAGGGCGCTCGCGGACCCGCGAGCACTTCACCGACAGGTTCGGCCGGGCCGACGACTCGATCTTCTCGCTCGACGGCCGGCACCTGCAGGACGTGGTGCTGGGGCTGCGGGTGAAGTCCGGCCTGCCGGACCCGGCGATCGTGCTGCTGACCGTGGCGCAGAACCGGTTCCTCCTGAACTCCCTGCGCGGCGAGGGCTTCCTGAACATGCGGCTCACCGACGACGAGGCCGCGGAGGTCGTCGGCATCGATCCCGTCCGGCACGTGTTCGAGGAGTGCGTCGCCTCCAGTCCATGCCTCATGGAGCGCACCGAGGACGGGGACTTCCACTGTTCGACCCACCACACGCTGTTCCTGCCCGCCCTGATCAGGGGTTCGGCACTGTGGAGGCGGGCGAAGGAAGGGCTGGCGCTCTTCGGCGTCGCCGACGGCGACGTGAGCGCCGTCACCGCCTTCCGGCTGGACATGGTGCAGCGGCCGCGGTTCACCGCCCGGTTGTACTCCCCCACCTCAACCACCCCGGGGACGTACGGGTTCCTCCTGGGGGACGCGGCCAACGCGATCCACTTCTGGCCGGGAAGGGGCCTCAACAGCGGGCTGGCGTCGGCCATCTCGCTGGCCCGGTCGCTCAACCGCAACTGGCGCGGCAGGCCGTTGCGGGACGCCGACTTCGTCCGGCACGAGGCGGCGATGTCGATGCTCCAGTATCGGCACAAGAGCCGCGCGTGGAACGCGATGGTGACCACCGACGAGCAGGGGGTCACCCGGGCGATCAAGGACACGATCGTCCAGGGCATCGAGGAGGGCCGCGCCGCCCCGGACAGAGAAGCGGACATCGAGGCCCTGATGGAGCGCCTGCGGCAGATCCGCGACCGCCTGTCCCCACGGGTTCCCGGCATGCCCGACGACGTGACCCTCATCCGGCACCTGCGCGAACTGCGGAGCGAGACGCTGCGTACCCTGCTGGTGAGCGGCGCCTGGGAGACGCTGACGGTCGGCGGCGAGGAGGTCGACATCGACATCTTCGACCAGCCGGTCCCCGCGGCGTCCCCCGCGGCGTCCCCCGTGTCGTCCCCCGTGGCATCCCCTGCCGAGGGGACGCTCGTCGCGCGGCAGCCGGACGGACGGACCGGACGGTCCGGCGGCACGCCCTCCGGCTGACGTCGCTCCGGCGAACCACGGAACCGGCCCGGTCCGTCCGGCGGAGTAGGGGTGAAGGGCGCGACGGCGCCCGCGGAAGGACAACCCCTATGAATGGACAAATCGGGTGGTGAGGACGGTCTCCGGCGACACGCGCTTCCCCGCGGCCGCCCCGGGTCATGAGCCCGGCGGCTCCCGCGACGGCACGGACCCGGGATCCGGGACCCGCGGCGGGGCACGCGGCGCCGTCGGCTTCCCGCCGTACGACACCGGCCCCGATGGCGCCGGGCCATACGAGTATGGGCCGTCCGGCACCGGACCGGAGGGTGCCGAGCCGAGCGACGCCGGGCTGATCGAGGCGTCGCTGACCACGCCCGAGCGGTTCGCCGGCGTCTTCGACCGGCACGCGGACGAGATCCACGCCTACGCCGGCCGCCGTCTCGGCCCCGAGCACGCCGACGACGTGACGGCGGAGACGTTTCTTGTGGCGTTCCGCAAGCGGCACCGGTACGACACGTCCCGGCCGGACGCCCGTCCCTGGCTGTACGGCATCGCCGGCAACCTCATCTCCGGGCACCGCCGCTCCGAGGTCCGGCGCCTGCGGGCCCTTGCCCGCGCGCCGCGCGACGCCGACGAACGCGGCTTCCATGATGAGGATCGCGGTGCGGAGCGCGCGAGCGCCGCCGCCCTGCGGCCCGCCCTCGCCGCCGCGCTGGCCAGGCTGTCGGCCGCCGAGCGCGACCTGCTCCTGCTGGTCGCCTGGGCCGACCTCTCCTACGAGGAGGCGGCCGAGGCGCTGAGGATTCCCATCGGCACGGTCCGCTCGCGCCTGCACCGGGTGCGCGCGAAGCTGCGCCGCCATCTCGACCTTCCCGAGGAGAACGGCTCATGACCGACGAGATCGACCTGGTGGCGCGGGAACGGCCCGACGTCGCGCCCTACTCCCTGGCCGCCAAGGCGGCCGTACGGCGGCGGCTGGCCGACCCCACGGGGCGTCCCGCCCGCCCACGCCCGCGTCCGTACCTGCTGCTCGCGGGCGGGACGGCGCTGCTCACCGCGGTGGGGGCCGCGGCCGTCACCACCGTCCTGACGGGACCGCAGACCCTGACGGGACCGCAGACCCGGCCGGCGACGGTGAGCGCGGGGGTCGTGCGACTGCCGGAGGTGTCGGCCATGTCGGCCGAGGAGGTCCTGGGCAAGGCGGCCCGCGCGGTGACCGACCTGTCGCCGCGCGACGACCAATTCGTCAAGGTGAGCTCCCAGACGATGTACGAGGCCAGTGTGGTCGGCGAGGGCGACAAGGAGTCCCGATACCTCTACCGGACCAAGCGGACGATCTGGCTGTCGGCCGGCGGCACGAGGGACGGCGCGCTGAAGATCGACCATCTGGAGCCCCGCGCCTACCCCGGCTGGCCGATCCCGCCGGAGGCGTACAGGGAGAAGGGCACCGAGTGGATGCGGCTCCCCGCCTGTGACAGCGTGCGGGACACCGCCTACACCAGGCTGAAGAAGCTGCCCGCCGACCCGGAGAAGATGCGCGCCTACCTGTACGACCGGCCGCACGACGACAATCCACCGGACACGGGGGCGTGGACTGCCGTCGGCGACCTGTTGCGGGAGACCTACGTGCCGGCGCCGCAGCGCGCGGCGCTGTTCAAGGCGGCCGCCACGATCCCCGGGGTCACCGTGACCGAGAACGTCGAGGACGCCGCCGGACGGTCCGGCATCGGCGTCGGCCGGGTCTCCGGCGGGGTGCGCGAGGAGATCATCTTCGACCCGTCCACGTACGAGCTCCTCGGGGAGCGCGGCATCGTGGTGGACGAGAAGCAGGCGAAGGCGCCCGTCGGGAGCCTGGTCGCCTCGACCGCCCAGCTGGAGGTCACGGTCGACGACACGGCGCCCGAGGTGGACGACCCCCACGCCGGCTGCGGCTGAGTCACCGGCCCGGCGCCCACGGCCGGCCACGCCGGGTCACCGGCCCGTCGGGCCTGTCGGTGCGCTCCCCTAAGATCGTCCTCCTGTCGCATGGAAGGACGTGACGTGGTGCGGCTTCGACCGGAGCTGTGGGTGCCGAGGCTCTACGTCGGGGTCGCCGGCGTCGCCGCCGTGGCCGCCCTCGTCACCTGGGACGTCGGGCCGTTGTGGCTGGCCGTCCTGTGGTGTCCGCTCGACGAGTTCCGCGCGGACGTCCTGATCGACGGGCACACCGTCGCGGTCGCGGTGCCGGTCCTCCTCGCGATCCTCGCGCTCAAGGCCTGGATGCTGCGGCAGGTCCTCACCTTCCCCCGGCAGGCGGGCCCGCACGGCGGCCGGAGGGTGGTCTGGCTGCGGCGTCTGCTCTACCTGACCGTCGCCCACGCCGTGGTCCTCCGGTTGCCGGCCGGCCTGCTCCCCGGGTTTCTGGAGGACTCCGTCGAACTGGCCCTGTGGGGCCCGACGCAGGTGCTGTTCGCGCTGGTCCTCTCCGGTTGGTGGGTCCGGCTCTGCGCCGTCGCCGCCGCGCCGGCGGCCTCGGCGGCCCTGGTGGAGCACTGGCTCCTGCCGCTCGCCATCGCCGCCATGTCGCCGCGCGCGCCGTCGCCGTTCCCGGGTGAGCCGGCGCTGTTCCCGGGCACGCTGTCACTCAAGATCGGCATCATGCTGCTCAGCCTGGCCGCGCCGGCCTGGCAGACGCTGGTCCTCATCGGCCAGCACCGCGACGGCAGGTGGAGCAGGGCGACGCTCGCGGCCGGCTGGCTGAGCCTGGCGTTCTCGCCGGCCGTCCCGTTGGCGGGCGCGGTCCTCGAATGGGCGGTCCCGTCCTCCGCCTGGCCCCTGCCCCTGCTGGTGAACGAGTGCGGCGACGTGATGCTCGCGGTGTGGCTCGCCCGCTCCGCTCACGAACTCGCCGCGCCATGGGCGGCGCCACGCCCCGCGCGCCCGCTTCGCCTGCCCAGGCCGATCCCGGCGGCGGCCGTGATCCTGCCGCTCCTCGTGCTGGTGCGGCCCGAGACCGCCCCGAGGTTCACCTTCACCGGCCGGGGCGAGGAGTGCTACGGGTGGACGCGGCACGCTGTCCTGGAGGAGGCCGGCAGCGAGCGCGCTTCGCGGGGCGCCGGCAGGAACGCGCTGGTGTTCCTCTGCCCGGAGGCGGCGGCCTCCGGCGAGCCCGACTTGCTGCGCCCCGAATCCGACGTGCGCGCGGACGCCGACCGCTACGTCGCAGAGGAGAACGCCCGCTGCCGGGATCCCTGGCCTCGGCTGCGGGCCCGGCGGCAGGGCACGGCCGCGTACTTCCTGTTCGAGGGCGGGGGATACGGCGTGTACGACCCGGACGACACCACCGAGGAGGGCGCGGGCGCCTTCGACGCGGCGGTGGACGACGGGTTCGTCGCCGCCGCGGGCAGTTCGGTAGCCGTGATGACGTACGGCGAGAACGAGCCGATGTGCCTGACCGTCAAGGCGTTCGGCTCCGCTCCCCCGCTGCGGTTGAAGGGCTGGGATCAGGTGGCCGAGGTCGGCGTCGTCAGCCGCAGCGGCCGCCTCGAGGTGCCCTCGTACGACGGCGGCGGCGAGGGCGCCGGGGCCAGGCTGCCGAACCTGGCGGTGAAGGGACCCGGGCGCTACCGGCTGCGGGCCTACGCCCGCGGGCCGGAAGGGGCCGAGGAGCACCTGGTCGTCGTGTTCCCCGGCCGGTCGGTCGAGAAGGTCGTCTACCGGTGAGCCGGGCCTTCTACTTGCACTGCTCCAGCATGGCCGCCTTGTCGGCGGAGGTCACCGGCAGGTCGTACTTGAGTGCGACCTGGGCGAAGCGCACGGCGTAGGAGCAGCGGATCTCCCTGCGGGGCGGCAGCCAGGTGGCCGGCCCCGAGTCGCCCTTGGAGCCGTTCGTGGAACCGTCGACGGGGATCAGGTTGAGCGGGTCGTTGGCGATCTGCTTGCGCTTGCTCTCGCTCCACCGCGACGCGCCCATCTGCCAGTCGTACGACAGAGGCATGACGTGGTCGATCTGGACCTCCGCCGCTTTCGACTTGGTCCAGTCGATCGTCTTGCCGGTGTAGGGGTCGTAGAGGGTCATGGAGGTGATGACGCAGTTGGACCCGCTGCGATACTTGACGTCCCGGCCGTCCCGCTTCAGCAGGTCGTTGCGGGTGTCGCAGCCGTTGCGGCCCCACGGGATGTCGTCCACGCTGTCGGCCCAGGCGTAGCCGAACTTGTCGCGGTCGTAGCCGGTCTTCGCCCCCCGGCCCTTCGTCGCCACCTTGTCGATCAGCTTGCGGGCCTCCGCCCGGTCCTTGTCCGACGTGATGGCCTTCAACCCGGGCCCGGTGCCGTCGGGGTTGTCGAGCGGATTGACGCCCAGCTCCGTCTTCGAGTCGCTCTTCCCGCCGCCGCTCTGGCCCGTGAGGGCGTCGTCGAGTTCCGGCATCGGCCCACAACCGGCCAGTACGGCCACCGCCACGGAGATCCCGGCGATCACCCGGATACCACGCCCGCCCACTGTCACCCCTAGGTAATGAAATATCCCTCTCAGATATAGCAAAGTGCAAAAAGGTGGCAAAGGAGGCACGCACATAGTGCGGATTTCGTGACCGTGACAGAGGCCGCTCAGGTGATGCTTCGCCGAGCGCACCGGCTCCCGGCGGACCTGCCGCCTCGGCCGAGCGGTTCGACGCCGCCCGCACCCGGCTCGCAGCGCTGCCGGCGGCCCTGCCGCCCGACCGGCCTGTCGGCGTGTTCGCCCATGTGCTTCCGCTCGGTCCGATCGCAGCGTTCCGAAGCCCGTACGTCCGGAACGCCGGCCCGGAACGAGGGACAGGTGCGGCTCGGCGGCGGCTTCCCGGGCGATGGGCGCGAGAGTTCGGCCGGGCGGGGACACGACGAGGGGCGCGGCGCGCCGTGCGCGCCACGCCCCTCGCTCAGGATCGGTGGGATCAGGCCCGGTGGATCGGCCTCCCCGGGTCAGGCCGGGATCCAGTCCTGCCAGACGATCTTGTTGGCCTCGACCCACTTGCGGGCGGCGTTCTCCGCGCTCATCTTGTTCACCGCCATGTCGTAGGCCACGGCGTTCTGGTCGTCGTTGGTCCAGACGAAGTTCTTGATCAGCTCATACGCCTGGCCGCCGCTCTTGGCGAACTTCACACTGACGATCTTGTCGAGCAGGTACGGCGGGTAGTCGCACTTGACCGTCTTGACGTTGTTGTCGCACCCGATGGCGTACGGCGGGAGGTTGATCTTGACGAGCTTGAGCTGGTTGAACAGCCACTGGGGCTCGTAGAAGTACATCAGCAGCGGCGTCTCGTTCTCGGTGGCCTTGCGGGCCGCCGCGATCAGCGCGTCCTCACTGCCGGAGTAGACCACCTTGTAGGGCAGGTTCAAGTTCTTGATGAGCGCCTCGTCGTTGGTGACGAAGGACTTGTCACCCGCGAGGAACTGGCCCAGGCCGTCGCTCTTGTCGGTCTTGAACAGGTCCTTGTACTTAACCAGGTTGTGCCAGTCCGTGATGTCCGGATACTTCTTGACCATCCACTCGGGGACGTACCACCCGATGACGCCCTTGTTGCCGTTCTCCCCCGCGGTGATCGCGACCTTCTTGTCCTCGATGAACTCCTTCTTCAGCTCCGGGTGGCTCCAGTTCTCCAGGACGACGTCGACCGTGCCCTTCTCGAAGCCCTTCCAGGAGTCCGCCTCGCCGCTCTCGATCTCCTCGACCTTGTAGCCGAGCTCCTTCTCCAGGAGATAGGCGACGACGGCGGCGCTGGCCTCGTAACCGATCCAGGGGTTGATCGCCAGTCGCACGGTCTTCGTGCCGCCGGCGGCGCCTGCTCCGGCGGCGTCATCCGAACTCCCGCCACTGCAGGCGGTCATGGCCAGCGCGAGCGTCAGCACGCCGGCAAGGAGACGGATCCTCATATCTGACCTCATCTGATGTCGTACGGGCGGCGAACGCGAGCGGCGGGGCCGCGGCGACACCGGGAGAGTATTCCACAACAAGCGCGATCGGCCGCGATCGCGGGGATCGCGGCCGACGAGTGCTCGCGCCCGGCCGGGCGCGGGGGTCGTGATCCCGGGACTGTCCCGTGATCTCCTGCCGCGGCGACCGCGGCAGGCGGACACGACCTAGATCACTTGGGCATCCAGGCCTGCCACTTGGCGGTGTTGGCCTCCACCCACTTCTTGGCCGCGTCCTCGGCGGACATGCCGTTGTTGGTGATGTCGTCGGCGACCGCGTTCTGGTCGTCGTTCGTCCACTGGAAGGCCTTGATCAGCTCGTAGGCCTTGCCGCCGGTGTCGGCGAACTTCTTGCTCACGATCTTGTCGAGGTCGTACGGCGGGTAGTCACAGGCGACCTTCTTGGGGTCGCTGTCGCAGCCCTCGGTGTACGCGGGAAGGTTGACCTTGACCAGCTTGACCTGGTTGAACAGCCACTGCGGCTCGTAGAAGTACATGAGCAGCGGCTTCTTCTGCTCGGTCGCCTGCTTGGCGGCCTTGATCAGCGCGGCCTCGCTGCCGGCGTACACGACCTTGTAGTCGAGCTTCAGGTTCTTGACCAGGGCCTCGTCGTTGGTGACGAAGGACGGGTCACCGTCGAGCATCTGGCCCTTGCCGTCCGACTCGGACGTCTTGAACAGGTCGGCGTACTTGTTGAGGTTCTTGTAGTCGGTGATGTCGGGGTACTTCTGCACCATCCACTCGGGCACGTACCAGCCGATGACGCCCTTGTTGCCCGTGCTGCCCGCCTCGACGGCGACCTGCTTCTCCTCGATGTACTTCTTCTTGAGGTCCGGGTGGCCCCAGTTCTCGATGATGACGTCGACGTCACCGGACTCCATGCCCTGCCAGGACGGCTCCTCGGCGAGGGTCACCTTCTCGACCTTGTAGCCGAGCTCCTTCTCCAGCAGGTAGGACACGACGGCGGCGCTGGCCTCGTAGCCGACCCAGCCGTTGATGGCGATCTTGACCGTGCCCGCCGCGGACGCGCCCGCGGAGCCCGCGGCGCTCGCGCTCGGCGCCGCCGCGGAGTCGTCCTCGACCTTGGCGCCTCCGCAGGCGGCCATACTGAGGCCGAGAACGAGAACCCCTGCGATTAGGCGTAACTTCTTCATGCGTTCCTCTTCTTGTGGGGAGAGCGGCGCCCGTTGGCGCCTTGCGTGATCCGGTCGAGCATGACTCCCAGGAGGACGAGGGCGACGCCGGCCGCGAGGCCCTTGCCGTAGTCCTCCTGCTGCGCGATTCCGGCCACGACGTCGTATCCGAGAGCTCCAGCGCCGACCAGCGCGCCGATCACCACCATCGCCAGCGTCATGACGATGCCCTGGTTCGCCGCGAGCAGCAGCGAGCCGCGGGCCATCGGCAGCTGGACCTTCCACAGCAGCTGCCGATCGGTGGAGCCGGCGGACTTGGCCGCCTCCATGACGGTCGGGGGGACCGCCCGCAGGCCGTCCTCGACCAGGCGCGCGACCACCGGCACCGCGTAGATGAACGAGGCCATGATCGCGGTGAAACGGCCGTTGCCGAACAGGGCCACGGCGGGCAGCAGGTAGGAGAACGACGGCATCGTCTGCGCCGCGTCCAGGATCGGCCGCAGCCCGGCGGCGAACCACCGCGACCGCGCGGCCAGCACGCCGAGCGCGAGCCCCGCCGCGATCGTGATGACGGAGGCGACCAGCACGATGGTCAGCGTCTCCATGCCGTGCTGCCACAGTTGCAGCGCGGCGACGCCCACGAGGCAACCCGCGGCGATCACACCGGCCACCGGTCCGCTCACCCGCCAGGCGAACACCAGCACCGCCGCGGTGATCAGCCACCAGGGCGCGCTGGTCAGCACGTCCTGCAAGGGATTCAGCAGGCCGTACGCGACGACGTCGTTGACGAAGCCGGTGAAGGTGTACCAGTGCGTCTCGATCCACTCGACCACGTCGTTGATCGGCCGGACGAGCTGCACGTGCCACTGCTCGGGGAACTCCTGCGCCAGCACGGGGGTCAGGACCAGCCCGGCCGCCGTCAGGACGGCGAAGCCGCCCCAGCGGACCACCCGCGCCCGCCCGCCGCCGTCGCGCCGCTGGGCGGCCGCCCGCGTCATCCGGTCGAGCACGATGGCGAGCAGCACGATCGCGACGCCGGGGATGAGTGCGGCGCCCACGTTGACCCGGGCGAGGGCGCGGAGCAGGTCCACGCCGAGTCCGGGGGCCGCGATCAGCGCGACCAGCGGCACCATCGACAGCGCGGCGGCGATCGTCTGGTTGACGCCCAGCATGATCGTGTTGAGCGCCAGCGGCAGGCGGACCTTGCGCAGCGTCTGCCATCCGGTCGCGCCCAGCGACTCCGACGCCTCCACCGCGACGCCGGCGACCCGCTGGATGGCCAGCGACGTGATCCGGATCGCCGGCGGCATCGCGTAGATCATGGTGGCGAACGTCGCGGACGCCGGCCCGATGAGGAACAGCAGCACGATCGGCGACAGGTACGAGAACGTCGGCATGATCTGCATGACGTCGAGCACCGGCGTCACGATCCGCCGTACGCGGGGCGAACGGCCGGTCCAGATCCCCAGGGGGATGCCGAACAGCAGCGACAGCACCACCGCGGACAGCGTCAGCGCGAGCGTGTCGACGCTCGCCTCCCAGAAGCCGAGCACCCCGACGCCGGCGAAGCCCGCGAGCGACACGAGCGCGATCCGCCAGCCGCCCGCGAGCCAGCCGAGACCGGCGGCCAGGCCGATGAGCCCCGGCCAGCCGAGCGCGACCAGGGCGCCCTGGATCAGCGTGTAGATCTCGGACACGCCCAGGCGCAGGTAGTTGACGACGTAGAGGAAGATCGGGCTGCTGTTGCGGTTGGCGTCGACCCAGTCACGGGCGTCGTTGAGCCAGTGGAACACGGCGGCGTCGTCGTCGTGGGGCAGCACGGCCTTGCCGCGGAAGGCCACGTAGAGGGCCACCACCGCGACCACTCCGGCGACAGGCGCGACCCATCGCGGCAGGCGCCGGACCCGCGCCGGGGCCTGTACGGGCGGCGCCACCTGCACAGGTGCGCTCACCATCTACGCCTCCCCGGACGCGCCGGAGGGGGCGACCGCCGCGCCCCCGCGCGTCCTCGCCTCGGCGGTCGCGGACGTGTCGCCCTCGTCCCGCGCCGCGGGCTGCTGCGGCGTCTTCGCCCTACGCCTGCGGGCACGCTTCTTCGCGGGGGCGGGCGCGTCGCCCTCACCCTCCGCCGCCGGCTGCTCCTGCCCGGCGGCGGAAGTCCCGGACTCGTTCTCCGGTGCGGACTTCCGCGAAGGCTCCGGCGCAGGCGCTTCCTCCGCCGGCGTGGCGGTGGAGACGGGCTCCTCGTCCGAGGGCTCCTTCTCCCGGGTCGCGCCGGACGGCTCCCCGTCGCCGGAGACCTCCGTGCCGCTCTCCTCCGGAGCCCGGTCCCCGTCGCTCCCGGACGGCGGCTCCTCCCGCTCGGCGGGACCGGATGTGACGGGCTCGTCGCTTGCGGGCGTGTCCGCGCCGGCGCGCTCGTCGGAGGCGGTCTCCTCCGTGGCGGCGGGCTCGTCGCTTGCGGGCGTGTCCGTACCGGCGCGCTCGTCGGAGGCGGTCTCCTCCGTGGCGGCGTCCGCCTCCTCGGCCTCCCCCGCCTCCTGCGCTTCCCCCGTCTCCTGCGCCTCCTCCGTCTCCCCGGCTTCCGCCGGCGGCTCCTCGGGGGTGGGCTCGGGCTCCTCGTCAGCGGCCTTGGCGGGGGCGGCGACCACGACGGGCCCGCTCTCGGGCCGTACCGCGCCGAGGATGTCGACCCGGCTCACCACGCCGACCAGTTCGCCGTCGGCGACGACCCGGATGGGAAGGTCGGAGGCCATCGCGGCCGGGACCGCGTCGTGGATGACGGTGTCGGCGGGGAGTTCGGGACCGTCGAGCGGCTCGCCCGGCTCGGGGGCGCGGCAGATCCAGCGCAGCGACAGCACCTGCGCTCTGGGGACGTCCCGCACGAAGTCGGCCACGTAGTCGTCGGCGGGCGCCCCGACCAATTCCTCGGGGGTTCCCACCTGCACGATCGCCCCGGCCCGCATGATCGCGATGCGCTCCCCGAGCTTGAGCGCCTCGGACAGGTCGTGGGTGATGAAGACCATGGTCTTGCCGACCTCGCGGTGCAGCCGGATGACCTCGGCCTGCATGTCGCGGCGGATCAGCGGGTCGAGCGCGCTGAACGGCTCGTCGAACAGCAGCACCTCGGGGTCGACGGCGAGCGCGCGGGCCAGACCGACCCGCTGCTGCATACCGCCGGACAGCTGCTCGGGATAGGAGTCCTCATGGCCCTCCAGCCCGACCAGCGACAGGATGCGCCTGGCCTTCTCGTGGCGCTCGGACTTCCCGACGCCCTGGATCTCCAGGCCGTAGCCGACGTTGTCCACGACCTTGCGGTGCGGCAACAGCCCGAAGTGCTGGAAGACCATGCTCACCCGGTGGCGGCGCAGCTCCCGCAGCTGCTTGGCCGACATCGCGCGCACGTCCTGACCGTCGATGCGCAGTTCGCCCGCCGTCGGCTCGATGAGCCGGGTGAGGCAGCGCACCAGCGTCGATTTACCGCTGCCGGACAGGCCCATGACGACGAAGACCTCGCCCGGCCTGACCTCGAAGCTGACGTCCCTGACGGCGGCGGTGCACCCCGTCTTCGCCCGCAGCTCAGCGGGTTCGAGCTCGGCGTCGGGGCTGCCGATGATCCGGTCGGCCTTGGGACCGAAGATCTTCCAGAGCCCGCGAACCTCGATCGCGGCTGTGCCCACTCTGATTCCCCTCACTTGGCGCTCGCCCGCGAGGCGGCGTGGACGCCCGGGAACGCCAAAGCACGGCGCGAGGGATGCCGCTCGCACGCCGTGAATGAAGAGCGGGGGGCCAACGACTCCTCAGGGCACACGCACAGGCGTTGCGCTTGGCGCAACACGGATCCTGTTTTTTACAACAGGTCTGAGGCTAGGGCCCTGCTGCCCTTCTTATGGTGAAAAATGCCACCTAACATCCATATCGTGATCGTCCGGTGATCTTTCTCCCACACGGGCGTACCAGGCCGTGAGGGCCCGGCGGCGATGGGTGAGGGACGACCCGCTCGGCGGGCCGGCGATCAGGTGGCGAGAATTCCCCCGTCGACCGGAATGACCGCTCCGGTGACGTACGAACCGGCGTCGGAAGCGAGGAATACGACGGCGGCGACGAGCTCCTCCGGGTCGCCCGAGCGCTTCATCAGGACCCGCTGTTCCCGCATGCGGTCGAGATAGCCGTCGGGATACTGCGCCGTCATCTCGGACTCGAAGAAGCCCGGCTCCAGGCAGTTGACCCGGATGCCCAGGCGCGAGGTCCACTGCTGGGCGAGGTCGCGGGTGAGGCCGGCGACGGCGGCCTTCGACGCGCTGTAGGCCGCCTGCGGCAGCCCGGCCGTGGTCTCGCCGAGCACACTGCCGATGTTGACGATCGACGACCCCGGCCGCATGACGCGGGCGCAGGCCTGGGCCATCCAGTAGGTGCCGTTCAGGTTGACGTCGAGCACCCGGCGGAACTCGCCGGGCGTCTCCCGCAGGGCGGGCACGGCCGTGCCGACGCCCGCGTTGTTGACCAGCACGTCGACGCGGCCGAACTCGCTCATCGCCGCGTCGACGAGGGCCTGGCACTCTTCGGGGACCGACACGTCGGTCGGGACCGCCGGGCAGCGGCGGCCGGTCTCCTCGACCAGCCGCCGGGTCCGCTCCAGGCCCTCGGGGCGGCGGGCCCCGATCACCACGTCGGCGCCCGCCTCGGCGAGTCCCCGGGCGAAGGCGACGCCGAGCCCGGACGACGCCCCCGTCACGATGGCCACTTTCCCGTCAAGACGGAACCGGTCCAGGATCACACCCGCCCCCTCAACTCCCGTGATCTTGCAGTTTGTCGCACGAACCCTCGCCCAGCAGCCCGTTCATGCTCCGTGATCTTGCACTTAATCGGCGGAGCGACCGACCACCAGGGCTTTCACCGTTCATGATCTTGCAATTGCAAGATCATGAACGCTATAAGCGCAGCTCAGGACGGTTACACCCAGCCGAAGTGCACGATCACCACGACGAGGTGCGCAGCTCAGAGGGCATACGTGCGACAAACTACAAGATCACCACTGTTAGAGGCCGTACTCCTTGGAGATACGCTCGTGCCGCTCGGCCTCGATGCCGACCTCGCGGGCGAGGTCGAGCCACGCCAGCGGGTGGGACCACTGCTCGGTGACGTCGTCGAGGACGGCGTCCAGCTCGGCCGGCCGCACGGTGGGCGGGATCGCGATCCAGCCGAACACACCGGGAAGCTGCTCACCGGTCGCCGGGTGGGTGACGCGGTAGCTCTCGTCGCTGTAGACCCACATCGGCCAGCCACGCTCGGCGAGGACCTCGTTGAACTCGGCCCACTCGTCCTCCGACGGCGCCGCGCCGTCGAAGAACCAGCTCGTGTAGCCGCCCGGGCGCAGCATCGTCACCCCGGCGAACGGGATCACGAAGCTCTCCCGCTCCTGCTCGTCCTCCGGGATCGGCTCCAGCGGCCGGGGGTCGATCACGACCACGTCGCCCGCGTTGTACTCCATGCCGCGCGGCTGCGGGATCGCCAGGCGGGCGGTGGCCGGGCCGGTCCGTACGGCGAGCACCTCCCGCTGGGTGCCGTCGGGAGCGGGGAGGATCACCCGGACCAGGTGCCACTCCTCCTCGATCGGGCCCTCGCCCGGCTCGATCGGCATGCCGAGCTTCGCGCCCGCGGCCCGTACGGTCGCCCAGTCCTCCACGGCGGTGGACAGGACGATGATCCGCCAGACGTCCTCCTCCTCGCCCTCGCCGGACTCGAGCAGCGGCTTGAGGATCTCGGCCGCCTTGGTGTTGTCGCCGAGCTGCTGGACCGCACCCGACCACAGGCGTCGCGCCTCCAGCCCGCCGCCGTGGGCGACGGCCTGCTCGGCCTCGGCCGCCGTCTGCTCCCACCGCTCACGCGCACGGTGCAGCCGGGCGAGCGCGAGGTGCGAACCGGTCTCCGGCAGCCGGGCCGCGAGGGTCTCCACCCGCTCGTCCTGCCCGGCCTCGATGAGCAGGCCGGTCAGATAGGAGACGTCCTCGTCGCCCGCGGCGGCCGGGTCGCCGTCCTCGACGATCGTCTTCCAGTAGATGTCGGCGCCCACCGGGGCGTAGCCGAGGAACCCGAGCGTCGTCGTGTGCCGCCGGGTGGCCTCGAGGTCGGTGCCGGACAGCGGCCACAGCCAGCCCACCCACCGCTCGGGGTCGGCCGTGCGGCCGTCGGCGGCGTCGAAGTAGGCCACCAGCTCGTCGCGAGGGCCGGGCGGCGGCAGTTCCTTGGCGGCGTCGGCGGCGGCGCGCAGCTCGGCCACCCGCTCGGACAGTCCCTCGGTGACCCGGAGGGTGGCGATCGCGGCCTCGGCGTAGTCGGCCAGCAGGCGGGCCTGCCACAGACCCTGCCGGGAGACCGCCAGGTGCCCGGCCGTCAGCGCGAGCTCGAACCGCGCCCGGTGGCCGCCCACGCTCTCGAAGTAGGACATCCACTGCCGCAGGATGCGGCCGAGCTGCCAGGTGTTGGCGATCGAGCCGCCCGAGGAGAGCATGCGGACGGTGCGCGCCCACTCCACCCACTCGCGCGCGTGGTCGCCCACCACGTCGAGGTCGGGGAGCGCGTCCACGGCCTCCTGCATCCGGCCGAGGGTCGCCAGCACCTGCGAGCGGAGCAGGGCCTCACGGCGGCCCTTCGCGACCGGGTCGTCGGGCTTGAAGTCGGCCGAGGCGTCGAGCGCGGCCAGGGCGTCGTCCGGGCGCCCGGCGGCGAGCAGGGCGCGCGCGGAGGCGGCGCCCAGCTCCCAGCTCGCCTCGCGGCCGGCCCCGCGCAGGCGCTCGACCGCCGCCTCGGCGTACGCGACGCCCTCGGCCGCCTTGCCCGCGTCGATCAGGGCCGCGACGTACTGGGTGGCCAGGCCGGAGAAGGCGAGGGAGTCCGGGCCCACGCCGTCGAGGGCCGCGCCGAGGGAGGCCAGCCGGGCCTCGGCGTAGCCGGGACCGTCGGTGTTGGCCTGGGCGATCGCCAGGACCTCAACGGCGCCGGGGGCGCCGGGGCACTCGCGCACGTCGTCACGCTGCGCGAACTCCAGCAGCGAGGCGGCGTCGTCAAGCGCGACCGCGCCCATCGCCCGGTCGCCGACCCGCCCGAGCAGGTGCCAGTAGCGTGCGAAGAACTCCAGCCACGGCTTCTCCAGCGTCTCGGCGTGCTGCGCGATCGCCGGCGCCACGACGTCGAGCTGGGCGAAACGGCCCTCCAGCGCCTGCGCGGGCACGTCACCCAGCGCCATGGCCAGTCCCGTGTTGCCCGCCTCGTGCAGTTCACGCTGGGTGCCACCCACCCAAGCCCAGATGTCCACGTCCATGAGGAGTCAGTCTGCCAGGTCGCCGACCATGACCCAAACAGCACGCGGCCGTCGCCCCGGCGTCAGCGTCCGAGGGCCACCTGGGAGGCCTCCCGGAGCAGGGCGCACAGCTCGGTGAGCTCCGCCGGGGCGAGCGCCGCGTAGGCGCGGGCGACGAGGTCGTCGGTCAGCTCCTCCGCCGCGGCCCTGCGCTCGGCCGCCTCCGCCGGCGGCTCCGGGTACGGCTCGGGCCAGGCGAGGAAGCGGGCGACGTCGGAGGCCCGGTCGTACGGGATGGGCGTCCCGGTGTTGTCGGCGCCGACGAGGGTGGCCTCCAGCGGGCCGAGACCATGCGCGACCACGGCCGTCGCGTGCCGGGCGCCGCGCAGTTCCCGCACGACGTGGAGCATCTGGGCCGCCAGGGCGGGCCCGTCGCCGGGCCGCGGCATGGCCCGCCATCCGGCGAACAGCGGCGCGCAGAGCGGGTCGGCGCCGTCGGCGACGGCGGCGAGCAGCTCCGCCAGCCGGTCGGGGTCGCCGAGGCCGGCGAGCCTGCGCCGCCCCCAGTCGTGACAGGCCCCGGCGTAGAGCGCGGCGGCCTCCTTGGCGGGGAGCTTGCGCCCGCCCTCCCACGACTCTCGGACGTGCCCGGGCGGGAAGAAGACGACGGCCGCGAGCACGACGTCCGCGTCCACCTCGCCGAGGACGCCGCACCGGCCCCGGAAGTACATCTCCCGCGGGCCGAGGCCCTGGCCCTCGCACAGCGCCTTGGCCTCCCGCGAGATCATGAAGCCCCCGCCGAGTGCCCCGATCGCCGCCTTCGTCTCCACCACCGCGTCACGCGGGTCCATGCGCCCTCCTAGGTTCAGCAGCCGGACTCAGGGTGGCGGATCAGAACAAGATTCTGCAAGTCCCTGAAACGATCAGAGGACGGCGGGCCACTCCCCCGAGGCGACGAGGACGGCGGGCCCGGACAGGTAGCTCGTGTCCTCCTCCAGCGTGACGGTGACCGTGCCGCCGAGGATCCGGACCTCCCACGTGCCGGTGGTCTCGCCTGCGGCGTGGGCGGCGGCGACGGCCGTCGCGACCGCGCCGGTGCCGCACGAGCGCGTCTCCCCCGAGCCCCGCTCGTGCACCCGCATCGACACCTTGTGGTCGCCCACCGCGTTGAAGATCTCGACGTTGACGCCGTGCGGATAGACGCCGCGGTCGAAGCCGGGCTCGCGGCCGAGGTCGAATCCGGCCACCGGCTCCGCCACCGCGCACGCCAGGTGGGGGTTGCCCAAGTTCACGTTCACGCCGCGGCACTCGCGCCCGCCGACGACGGCGCGGCTCTCCCCCAGCACCAGCGGCCTGCCCATGTCGACGGTCACGTCGCCCGAGGCGCCGAGCCGTACGCGCTTGAGGCCCCCGCGGGTGGCAACGGCGAACTCGCCGGGCGCCGCGAGGCCCGCGTCCACGAGGTAGCGGGCGAAGACCCGCACTCCGTTGCCGCACATCTCGGGGACGCTGCCGTCCGCGTTGCGGTAGTCCATGAACCACTCGGCCTCGCCGGCCTGCTCCACGGCCTCCGGGCAGAGCTTGGCCCGCACGACACGCAGGATCCCGTCCGCGCCGATGCCGGCCCGGCGGTCGCACAATGCCGCGACGTCCCGCGCCGACAGGTCCAGCCGGGCGTCGGCGTCCGGCAGGATGACGAAGTCGTTCTCGGTGCCGTGGCCCTTCACAAAGCGCATGGGAGAAGTCTAGGAGGCGCCCGTGATCACGCCGATCGCGCGGTCGGCCAGGTCGGGGGCGTCGAACGGCAGCCACACCACCCGGGGGTCGCGGCGGAACCACGACTCCTGCCGCCTGGCGAACCTGCGGGTGGCGCGCACCGTCTCCTCCCGCGCCCGCTCCTCGGTCCACTCGCCGCTCAGGAACCGCAGGACCTGCGCGTACCCGAGGGCCCGGCTGGCGGTCCTGCCCTCGGCGAGACCCCGCGCGGCGAGCGCGCGCACCTCGTCCACCAGCCCGGCCTCCCACATGCGGCCGACCCGCAGCTCGATCCGCTCGTCCAGGACCGGCCGCGGCACCTCGACGCCGATCTGCACGCTGTCGTAGACCGCGTCGTACGACGGCATCGTGGCCGAGAACGGCCGCCCGGACAGCTCGATGACCTCCAGCGCGCGGACGATCCTGCGGCCGTTGCTCGGCAGGATGTTCTCCGCGGCCACCGGGTCGAGGCCCTTGAGCCGTTCGTACAGGGGCACCGGGCCGGTCTCGGCGAGCTCCTTCTCCAGCCGGGCCCGGATGTCCGGGTCGGTCCCCGGGAACTCCAGGTCGTCGATCGCGGCCCGGACGTAGAGCCCGGAGCCGCCCGCCAGCACGGGCACCCGCCCGCGGGCGCGCAAATCCTCGATCAGGGGACGGACGAGCCGCTGGTATTCGGCCACGCTGGCGGTCCGCGTCACCGGCCAGATGTCCAGCAGGTGATGGGGGACGCCGCGCCGCTCCCCCTCGGAGAGCTTGGCGGTGCCGATGTCCATGCCCTGGTAGAGCTGCATGGAGTCGGTGTTGATCACTTCGCCGCCCAGCCGGAGCGCCAGCTCGACGGCCAGGTCGGACTTGCCCGCCGCGGTAGCGCCCACCACGGCGATCACAGATTGCTGCCCCACACCGTCCAGTGTCCCAGCGGCGGGGAGGTCACATGTCCCAGTCGAGGGTGGGCGGCAGGTGGCCTTCGAGGGTGAGCAGCCACCGCTTGGACTCCACGCCCTCGCCGCCGCTGAAGCCGCCGAGCCCGTTGCTCGCGACGACCCGGTGGCACGGCACGATGATCGGGATCGGGTTGCCGCCCATGATCGAGCCGATGGCCCGCGCCGGGACCCCCGTGCCGCTGCGCGCCGCCAGCTCCCCGTACGTCACCACCTCGCCGTACGGGACGGTGTCGAACAAGGTGCCGAGGACCTGCCGCTGGAGCGGCGACATGAGCCGCCAGTCCACCGGCACGCGGAACTCCTTCAGCTCGCCGTGGAAGTACGCCGCCAGCTCCTCCCGTACGGCGTCCGTACGGGCGGGGTCGTCGGCGGGGGCCATCCCGAGGCGGCCGGCGATGCGCCGCCTGACCAGGGGGCCGTCCCGGAAGTCCGTCGCGGCGACCCCGTCCCCGGTGACGGCGGCGAGCACGTCGCCCAGCCTGGTCGGTACGGTCGCGAACGCCACGGTGCTGCTGTCCATGTGTCCCATTCTGCGGGCGATCGGCCGGGGTAGGGTGAGCGGGTGCTGGTCGCCGCTGCCGTCTGCCCGCATCCTCCGCTGCTCGTCCCGCAGGTCGCCGGGGCCGCCGCACCCGAGCTGGACGCCCTGCGCGCGGCCTGCGCCGCGGCGGTCGGCTCGCTCCTCGACGCCCGTCCCGACGTGCTGGCCGTGGCCGGCGGCGCGGACGTCACCGCGTCCTTTCCCGCAGACGCGGCCGGGACGCTGCGCCCGTGGGGCCCCGACGTGCGGGTGGGGCCGGGGGATGCCGTCCTGCCCCTGTCGCTCACGATCGGCCGCTGGCTGCTGGAGGGGACGCGCGTGCCTCCCGTCCTGCGATTCGAGGCGGTGGGCTTCGACGCGCCGCCGGACGAGTGCGCCGCCGCAGGCCGCGCGATCGCGGGATCGGCGCCGCGGGTGGCGCTGCTGGTCATGGGCGACGGCTCGGCCAGGCGCACCGAGAAGGCGCCCGGCTATGTGCACCCCGACGCCGTGCCGTACGACGAGATGCTCGCCGGCGCGCTCGCGTCCGGCGACTCCGGACGGCTGCTGGCGCTGGACCCGGCCCCGGCGCGGGAGCTGTGGGCGGCGGGCCGGGCGGCCTTCCAGGTGCTGGGCGGCGCGGCGCGGCAGGCGCCCCCGCCGGCCGCCGAGCTGCTGTACGACGACGCGCCGTACGGCGTGGGCTACTTCGTGGCCCGCTGGGCCTGGTAGTCCGCCCGCTTCGGCACCGGGACGCGCATGAGGTCGCGCGCCGTCACGACGTCCCCCGCGTAGGACTTGCGCACCTCGTCCACGAAGCGCGGCTCGTCCGCGACCGTGTAGCGCTCGGAGAAGTGGGTGAGCACCAGCCGCCGCACCCCGCACGCCGCCGCGATCCGCCCCGCCTGGGCCGCCGTCAGGTGCCCGTACTGCGCCGCCATCGCGCTCTCGTCCGACAGGAACGTCGACTCGATCACCAGCAGGTCGACGCCCTCGGCCAGGGCGAAGGCGCCGTCGCACAACCGGGTGTCCATCACGAAGGCGGCGCTCTGTCCCGGCCTGGGGGCGCTGCACTCGTCCAGCGTGACCGTCGTGCCGTCCGGCAGCGTCAGCGTGCCGTGCCGTTGAAGCTCCCCGATCATCGGGCCGCGCACGCCCCGCCTGGCCAGTTCCCCGGGCAGCATGCGGCGCCCGCCCGGCTCGTCCACGCGGTAGCCGTACGACTGGACGGGGTGCGACAGCGGCCGCGCGGTCAGCGTCACGGGGCCCGACGGCCACCTGATCACCTCGCCGGACACCGGGCGGGGCGTGATCACGTCGGTGTCGGCGAAGGCCGACGCGTGGCGCAGCCTGCGCCAGTACGTCTCGCCGCTCGCGGGGTAGGCCGCCCGCACCTCGTGGTTCACCTTGTCCCTGGCGATCCGCTGGACCACGCCGGGCACCCCCAGGCAGTGGTCGCCGTGGAAGTGGGTGACGCAGATCCAGGTGATGTCGTGCGCGCTCACGCCGGCGTGCAGCATCTGCCGCTGCGTGCCCTCACCCGGATCGAACAGGAACCCCTCGCCGTCCCAGCGCAGCAGGTAGCCGTTGTGGTTGCGGTGACGGGTGGGCACCGCGCTCGAGGTGCCGAGGACGACCAGTTCACGAACGGACACACCGCCGATGCTAGGTGTCTTCGGCGCACCGCGGGCTCGGGCTTCCGGTCCGCGGGTCGCCGCCGATCGCCCGGGATCAGGGAAAAGGCGATTGGAATCGCACGATGTCGGAGTCTTCGGGCAGGCATTCCGCCGGCTGCTCGTCCAGCAGCCAGGAGCGGCAGACCATGACGAGCGGTTTCTCCTCCGGGAATCGCCGCGGGAAGAAGTCCCCCGGCCCCCGCCGTACAGGCCCCGCGCTGCCCGGGACGGTGTAACTCGCATTCGAGGCACGCACAAATCAGGGGGGAATTTCCCCATATTTATGGTCGAGGTGGCTTATCTGGGGCTCCCGGAAATCGGCGGAACCGCCGCTGAAATCGCGTACGCGGCGGGCAGACTGAGAAATCCACGACAACAGACCGCCGCATGAAAAGAAAACGACCTTGCCGGATTTCTCCCCCACTCCACGGCATCGACGCGAGGGCCATCCCGTCCTCGCCCTGACGGGCGTGATCGGTGTGACCGCGATCGCCGGGCTCGGCGTCGTGCTGGCCGTCCTGTCCGGGCAGGATCCCGCGCCCCCGGCCGCCCGGCCGGTGGCCGCCGACCTGCGCTCCCCGGTCACGCCGGCACGTACTGCGCCCGGCTTCCCCGGCGCCGGCCCCTTCTTCTCCCCACCGGCCGCCCCGTCCGGGCGGCCGGAGACGGAACCGGAACCCGGTGGACGCGACACGCCGCCGCCCGGGCAGGAGAGCGGGGCGCCGCGGCCGCCCGGACACCGTCTCAGGGTGCCCGGCCCCTCGTCCCGATCCCGGCCGCCGTCGCCGGGCTCGGCGGGCTCGGGGAGCATGCCGGGCCGCGGCGGGACGAGAGAGGCGGAGCGGCACCGGTCCGCCCGGATCGCCGCCCCGGACGGCACGAAACCGGCCGCACGAGGCTCCACGACCGGCGGCTCGGCGACCGGGAACACGGCGGCCAAGGGCACCGCGGCCAAGGGCGCTGGGCCCAAGGACACGGCGGCCCGGGACGCGGGCACGCACGACACGGCCCAGCCCCTCGCCGAGGCGGACGGGGGAGCGCAGACCCAGGTCGAGGATCCCTGCCTGCGATTCGACGACGACCTGCGGCGCGCCTACTGCTACGAGGTCCTGCGCCGCCTCGGCCAGTGACCCGGCCGTCGCGGGGCCCGGCGCGTCAGACCGCCGAGCAAGCGGGCGGCTCCGCGGGAAGCGGCGCGGGACGGCCGATGCCGGGCATGCCCAGGCTCACGGCGTTGCCCCGCTGCGGGGCGGCCTGCCGGGCCTCCCAGGCGTCGCCCGCGCGGGTCCGCCGTACGGACAGGACCTTGTCGGCCACCAGGTGGTGCGGCGCGGCGTAGGTGACCTCGACGGTGACCATGTCGCCGGGACGGGCGCCGGCGGCGACGTCGGAGGCGGCGAGGTGGACGAGCCGGTTGTCGGCCGCCCGGCCGGACAGGCGGTGGGTGGCGTCGTCCTTGCGGCCCTCGCCCTCGGCGACCAGCACCTCCAGGGTGCGCCCGACCTGCTTCTTGTTCTCCTCCCAGGAGATCTCCTCCTGGAGGGCCACCAGGCGCTCGTACCGCTCCTGGACGACTTCCTTGGGCACCTGGTCGTCCATGGTCGCGGCCGGGGTGCCCGGGCGGATGGAGTACTGGAATGTGAACGCGTTGGCGAAGCGCGACTGCCGCACCACGTCGAGGGTCTGCCGGAAGTCCTCCTCGGTCTCGCCGGGGAAGCCCACGATGATGTCGGTGGAGATCGCGGCGTCCGGCATCGCGGCCCGGACCCGCTCGATGATCCCGAGGTAGCGCTCGGACCGGTACGACCGGCGCATGGCCTTGAGGACGCGGTCGGAGCCGGACTGCAGCGGCATGTGCAGCTGGTGCATCACGTTGGGCGTCTCGGCCATCGCGGCGATCACGTCGTCGGTGAAGGCGGCGGGGTGGGGCGAGGTGAAGCGGACCCGCTCCAGGCCCTCGATGTCGCCGCAGGCCCGCAGCAGCTTGCCGAACGCCAGCCGGTCGCCGAACTCCACGCCGTAGGTGTTGACGTTCTGGCCCAGCAGGGTGACCTCCAGGACGCCCTGGCCGACCAGCGTGCGCACCTCGTTGAGGATGTCGCCGGGACGGCGGTCCTTCTCCTTGCCGCGCAGCGACGGCACGATGCAGAACGTGCAGGTGTTGTTGCACCCGACCGAGATCGCCACCCAGGCGGCGTACGCCGACTCGCGGCGGCTCGGCAGCGTGGAGGGGAAGGTCTCCAGGGACTCCTTGATCTCGACCTGGGCCTCTTCGGCGATCCGGGCCCGCTCCAGCAGCACCGGCAGCGACCCGATGTTGTGGGTGCCGAAGACGACGTCCACCCAGGGGGCCCGGCGGACGATCTCGCCCTGGTCCTTCTGCGCCAGGCACCCGCCGACCGCGATCTGCATGCCCTTGCGGGCCGTCTTGATCGGCCGCAGATGCCCGAGGTTGCCGTAGAGCCGGTTGTCGGCGTTCTCCCGCACGGCGCAGGTGTTGAACACGACGACGTCCGGCGTCTCCCCTTCGGCCGCGCGGACGTATCCCGCGTCCTCCAGCAGCCCGGACAGCCGCTCCGAGTCGTGCACGTTCATCTGGCAGCCGTAGGTCCGCACCTCGTAGGTCCGGGCCGCACCCTCGCCGCCCTGTGTCGTCGTCGCGCCTTCGGCGCCCTGTGTCGTCACAGTCTGTGTGGTCGCAGTCATCGCACTACAAGGGTAGGCGCTTCCCCACCCCCGCCCGTACCGGAGCCGTCGCGGACCCGATCGGACCCGGGAAGTGACGGCAGGAGGGGTTTGCCATTACTCAGGCTTGTCTGAAGCGAAAAGTTCGCTTTATTGAGGCATTCGCCTGTGTGTGGTCGTCTTGTGGAGGTGTGGAGGCACACGCGCTCCTCTCCCCGGAGCGGTCGCAGGACCGTGACCGAGCGCACCGACCCACGCTCCCCAAGCGATTGGCCCGAACCGATGGTGAACTGGAACCGATCATCCGTCCTCGTCCGCAGGACTGTTGGCTACTCCGCCGCCGTGGCACTGGTGTGCGCCGGAGTCAGCATGCTCTTCCTGGTGTTCGTGGGCGGCAAGGACGCCGACACGGCCCGGGCCCGGGTCACCGGGGCGTGGGACCGGACGGTGCCCCTCATCAGGCAGGGATACCTCCCTTCCGTGCTGCCGGCCGGCAAGGACATGGCGATCCAGGTCCTGGACACACGGCAGCGGGTCGTCGCCTCGACGCCGCAGCTCGCCGGCAGGCCCCCGATGGCGACCTTCCACGCCACCAGCGACAGCGTCCACGCCGAGCGGGTCCTGTGCTCTCCGGCCGGGCTGAAGGGCTGCATGACGGTCTTCTCGTACAAGGTCTACCAACCGGACGGGCCCTGGCTGCTCTATGTGGCCGTGCCGACGGTCCCGTGGTACGGGAACACCGCGGCGCTGTTCTTCGCGATCGGCATGTCCCTGCTGATGACGGCGATGACGGCGGGCGGGACCTACCGCCTGATCAGAAAGGACCTCGTCCCGGTGGACGCCATCCGCGCGGAGCTCGCGGAGATCACCGCCACCGACCTCCACCGCAGGGTCCCGACGGCCGACAAGAACCACCAGGAGATCAACCTTCTGGCCGAGACGGTGAACGACACCCTGGACCGGCTCGAAGGCGCGTACAAGCGACTGCGCCGGTTCACCTCGGACGCCTCCCACGACCTGCGCAGCCCCATCACCGCCATGCGGGCGCAGCTCGAGGAGGCGCTCATGCACCCGGACGACACCGACTGGCCGGCGATGACCGCGGCGGTGCTCGGCGGGGTGGACCGGCTTCAGGCGATCGTGACCGACCTGCTGACCCTGGCCAGGCTGGACGCCCGCGCCCCGCTCGACCTCAGCCCGGCCGACCTCGGTCAACTGGTCCGCGACGAGCTCGGCCGCCGCACCTACCGAATACGGATCGCCAAGGATCTGCAGCAGGGGGTCTTCGTCGACTGCGACCGGCTGCGGATCACCCGGCTCCTGGTCAACCTGCTCGACAACGCCGAACGGCACGCCACCTCACAGGTCCTCGTCAGCGTGCGAGCCACGGGATCGGCGGCGACGCTGGAGGTCGCCGACGACGGCGCCGGCATCGCTCCGGAGCACCGGGAGACGGTCTTCGACCGCTTCACCCGGCTGGACGCCTCGCGCGACCGGGACTCCGGAGGGACCGGGTTGGGGCTGGCGATCGCACGGGAGATCGCCGAAGCCCACCGGGGAACCCTGACCATCGAGGACAGCCGGCGGGGAGCCCGGTTCGTCCTGCGCCTCCCCCTCAGCGAAGCGCTTCAGCCGGCCGGTGGCCGCGACGGCCGTACCGCGCACGCCGGCGTGTCCGGCCGCTGAACCCATAAAGGCCCCTCGCCGATATATCCGGCATCACGCACTGTCCTGGGACATCGTCCTGTTCGCCTGGGCATATCGGTCGCTAGCCTGAGCCCGACTCAGCGGTCGCGCCGGAGGCGCGTGAGGGAGGCGGGCGGTGCGGCGTACTGCGTGGGCGGTCTGCGCGCTCACCCTGCTCCTGGTCGCCGCGGCCCTGGTGCTCGGCCACCGCAACGGCGCCGGGCTGTTCGCCCAGAGCCATCTTCTCTTCGTCGTCGTCTGCGCCCTGGTCGGCGGCCTGATCAGTGCCGCCCGTCCGGGCAACGCCGTCGGATGGCTGCTGGCCGCCTGCGGCCTGTGCTTCGCGTCGCTGGACGCGACCGGGCACTACGCGCTGGCCGGGCTGCCGTTCGCGACCCCGATGGCCTGGCCGCAGACGTGGCTGTGGGTCCCGGCCAACCTTTCCGTCGCCGCCGTTCCGGCGTTGTTCCCCTCGGGACGGCCGTCGTCGCCCGGGTGGCGGGCGGTCCTGTGGGGGCTCGCCGTCGTCGCCGCCGTGACGGCCGCGCTGAGCGCCCTGCTGCCGGGTTCCAGCCACCAGCTCGGCTGGGGCACGCCGCTGCCCAACCCCCTCGGGGTGCCCGCGCTCGCCGTCGTCACGCCGTTCGTCGAGCCGCTCACGACCGCACTCATGGGCGCCCTGTTCGTGGCGGGCGCGGCCGGTCTCGTACGGCGGGCCCGGCGCGGCGGCGCCGACGAACGGGCTCAGCTCAAGTGGCTCGCCTACGCCGCCGGGCTCGCCGGGCTGATCGTCGCGGGGCGGGTGGCCGCGGGGCTCTCCGACGGCGACCCGCGCTCCATCTGGCCCATCACCAGCGCGTTCTGGGAGGTCCTGGGGACGCTCGCGGCCTGCCTGCTCCCGGCCGCCGCCGCGGTCGCGGTGCTGCGGCACGGCCTGTTCGACATCGACCTCGTGATCAACCGCACGCTCGTCTACGTCCTGTTGTCGGCGTGCGTGTTCGGCGGCTACGTGCTCGTGGTCACCTATCTCGGCGCCGTGTTCCGCGCGGCGGACGGGCTGCCGGTGTCGGTGGCCGCCGCCGGGGTGGTCGCCCTCGTCTTCGCGCCGCTGCGTGAGCGGCTGCAACGCGCCGTCAACCTCGTGATGTACGGCAGGCGGGACGATCCGTACGCGGCGCTGGCCCTGCTGGGCAGGCGCCTGGAGGAGGCGGCGGAGGCGGCGGAGCCGGGCGCGGTGCTCGCCGCGGCGGCCCGGTCGGTGGCGGAGGCGCTGCGCCTGCCGCACGTCGCGGTCGAGGTCGCCGGCGGGCCGACCCACGCCTACGGCGCGCCCTCCCCCGGCGCCGTACGGCTGCCGCTCGTGCACCGGGGCGAACCGATGGGCGACCTGGTCCTTTCTCCGCGCCCGGGCGAAAGCGGCCTCGGCGCGCGGGACCGCCGCGTTCTCGCCGACCTCGCCCGCCAGACGGGGATCGCCGTGCACGCCGTACGGCTGTCGGCGGACCTGCAGCGCTCACGCGAACGGCTGGTGGCGGCGCGCGAGGAGGAGCGGCGGCGGCTGCGCCGCGACCTGCACGACGGGCTCGGGCCGACCCTGGCCGCGCTCACCATGCGGGCGGAGGCCATGCAGGACATGGTGCGCGATCCGGACGCCCTGGCGATGCTCGAAGAGATCATGACGGACGCGCACACGGCGATGGCCGACGTGCGGACGCTGGTGGAGGGGCTGCGGCCGCCGGCCCTCGACACGCTGGGCCTGGCCGGGGCGATCAGATCGCACGCGGCCCGGCTGCCCGGCGTCGAGGCCGACGTGGAGATCGAGGGGACGCTCCCGGCGCTGCCCGCGGCGGTGGAGGTGGCGGCCTACCGGATCACCGCCGAGGCGCTGGCGAACGCGCGCCGCCACGCCGGGGCCGGACGGGTGCGCGTACGGCTCGGCATGACCGGCGGGGCCCCGCCAGGCGCGCTCGAAGTGGAGGTCGCCGACGAGGGCGGCGAGCCGTACGCGGACGCCGGCGGCCCGGTGTCCGCCCACTGCGGGGTCGGCACGGCCTCGATGCGGGAACGGGCGGCAGAACTCGGCGGCACCTGCCTGATCGGGCCGCGCCCGGGAGGCGGGACGCGGGTGCTGGCCCGCCTTCCCGTGCAGAGCGCACCCCAGGACGCGGCGCCGGACACCGCGCCGGACACCGCGCCGGAAACGGCGCCGGAAACGGCGCCGGACACGGCGCCGGACACGATACGACGGGAGGCGGGCGATGGAGCCGATCCGCGTGCTGCTGGTTGACGATCACTCTGCCTTCCGGGCGGGGCTGCGCGCGCTCCTGCGGCCGGTGGAGGAGGTGGAGGTCGCCGACGAGGCGGCCAGCGGCGAGCAGGCCCTCGCGCTCCTCCCCCGTGTGCAGCCCGACGTCGTGCTGATGGACCTCGCCATGCCCGGCATCGGCGGGGTGGCGGCGACCGAGCGGATCACCAGGGACAACCCGCACGTGCGGGTCCTCGTGCTCAGCATGGCGGACGACGACGACGCGGTCTTCGCCGCGGTGCGCGCGGGGGCGCGCGGATACGTGCTCAAGGGCGCGCGGCGGGCCGAACTCGTGCGGGCGATCCGGGCCGTGGCCGAGGGCGAGGCGATCTTCGGCCCCGCCCTCGCCGGACGGCTGATGGGCTACTTCTCCGATCTCGGCAGGAAACCGGAGCCGAGCTTTCCCGAACTCACCCCGCGTGAGCGGGAGATCCTGGCCCTGGTCGCCGGCCACCTGACGAACGTCCAGATAGCGGCCCGGCTCGGGCTGAGCCAGAAGACCGTGCGCAACCACGTGTCGAGCATCTTCACGAAGCTGCGCGTGGCCGACCGGGCCGAGGCGATCATGCTGGCCAGGGAGTCGGGGCTCTAGCCGGTGATCAGGCGGCCCGCCAGTCGTCGACCGGCATGCGCAGGACCTTCAGGGCGACCGTGCCGAACGCGGCGAGGTGGAACAGCGACCCGATGGCCTGGACGGCCGGCGGCTGCCCCATCGTGAGGAACGGCCCGCAGACGCCCGCGAGCGCCGCCACCGGCACCCACCACGGCCCCCGCCGCACGGCCGCCAGGCCCGTCAGCAGCACCAGCAGGCCAACGTGGAGGAGGAACCCCGGCAGGAGGACGCCGTACACGAACCCGCCGAGCGCGCCGGCCACCTCGGTCACCCGGGCGGCCTGGTCGTCCGGAAGGGTGAGCGCCAGCGCCAGGTCGTAGAAGTCGGTCATGAACAGGCAGGCGGCGGTGGCCGCGCCGGTGAGGCCGATGGCCGCGCCGATGTTGCCGGTGCGCGGCGCCCGGCGGCGCAGCAGATGGGCGAGCCCGAGGATCACCGGGACCAGGCAGACGGTCGCCCACTGGAACAGCAGCGCGCTGGCCTGCACCTGCACGGGACTCGCGCGGAACACGGCGGGATCGTGCTCGGTGCCCGGCGGCGAGGTGAGGAAGGCCAGGCCCAGCAGGACGGGCCACGCCAGCATGGCGGTTCCCGCGACGGTCTTACGGAACAGGTCCGGATTTCTCAGCATTTGGACTCCTTCACGACGAGTGATCGGCAGGAGCCAACCGGGACCGCGTCCCGGGCCGCATGGGCCGGCCGTGCCCGGCCGCCGGGATGGGGTCCTGAACAGCCGGGATGTGACCGATTCGGTACCGGGACGTTAGTGACTTGGTCGTCTTGACACCCCTACGTTTGATGACCATGACGGAGAACAGTGGTGGGGCCCCGCTTGTCAGGCTGGAGGGAGTCAACAAGCATTTCGGTCCGCTGCACGTGCTCAGGGACATCGAGCTGAGCGTGGGCCGGGGCGAGGTGGTCGTCGTCATCGGCCCGTCCGGCAGCGGCAAGTCGACCTTGTGCCGTGTGATCAACCGGCTGGAGACCATCGACGGCGGGAGCATCGTCTTCGACGGTCAGGAGCTTCCCGCGGAGGGCCGCGCCCTCGCCCGCCTGCGGTCCGAGGTGGGAATGGTGTTCCAGTCCTTCAACCTGTTCTCCCACAAGACGATCCTGGAGAACGTCACGCTCGGCCCGGTCAGAGTACGGAAGGTCTCCCGGCAGCAGGCCGAGCAGCGGGGCATGGAGCTGCTCGAACGGGTCGGCATCGCCTCGCAGGCCGGCAAGTATCCCGCCCAGCTGTCCGGAGGTCAGCAGCAGCGTGCCGCCATCGCCCGCGCGCTGGCGATGGACCCCAAGATGATCCTGTTCGACGAGCCGACCTCGGCCCTCGACCCCGAGATGGTCCAGGAAGTGCTCGACGTGATGACCGGCCTGGCGCGCGACGGCATGACGATGATGGTCGTCACCCACGAGATGGGCTTCGCCCGCCGGGCGGCCAACCGGGTCGTCTTCATGGCCGACGGCCAGATCGTCGAGGAGGGCGAGCCCTCGGAGTTCTTCACCCAGCCGAGCACCGAGCGCGCCCGCGACTTCCTTTCCAAGATCCTCACCCACTGATCCCCGCTCACGACAAGCTCCACGAAAGCGAAAGGTGACACGGATGCGATTCGGAGCCGGCCTGCTCGCGCTCGCCGCCCTGGCTACCGGCCTGACGGCCTGCGGCAACTCCGGGGCGGACTCGATCGCCGACAAGGCGAAGAACGACAAGAAGCTCGTCATCGGCATCAAGATCGACCAGCCGGGCTGGGGGCTGAAGAAGCCCGACGGCAGCTACGGCGGGTTCGACGTGGACGTGGCCAGGTACGTCGCCAAGGAACTCGGCGTGCCGGAGAGCGGGATCACCTTCAAGGAGGCCCAGTCGGCCAACCGCGAGCCGTTCATCCAGCAGGGCCAGGTGGACATGGTCGTGGCGACCTACTCCATCACCGACGAGCGCAAGAAGAAGATCTCCTTCGCCGGTCCCTACCTGGTCACCGGGCAGGACATCCTCGTCCGCGCGGACGACACCTCGATCACCGGGGTCGACTCCCTCAAGGACAAGAAGGTCTGCGGCGCCCAGGGCTCGTCGTCGCCGAAGCGGCTCGCCGACAAGTTCGGGGCCGAGTGGGAGTCCAAGAACCTCACCCAGCAGCAGGGGTACGGCGCCTGCCTCCCGCTGCTGGAGAACAAGCAGGTCGACGCGATCTCCACGGACGCGACGATCCTCGCCGGGTTCGCCGCCCAGTTCCCCGGCAAGTTCAAGCTGATCGGCCAGCCGTTCAGCGAGGAGAAGTACGGCATCGGCATCAAGATGGACGACAAGGCCGGCCGCGACGCGATCAACAACGCCATCGAGAAGTTCTTCAACGACGGCAGCTGGCGCAAGGCCCTCGACGCCAACCTCGGCGAGTTCGGCAAGTACTTCACGACGCCGCCGTCCGTCGAGCGGTACTAGGACGGCGCGGAAGCGGCACTGAGAGGAGGCCGGCGGTGGAGGCCGTCGTCGACGAGCTTCCCGTCATCCTCGGCGCGTTCTGGCTGACGGTGAAGCTCACGGTGGTCAGCGGGGTCATCTCGCTGGTCTGGGGGATCGTGCTGGCGGCCATGCGCGTCAGTCCGCTGCCGGTGCTGCGAGGGGCGGGCGCGCTGTACGTCAACGTGCTGCGCAACACGCCCCTCACGTTGATCATCGTGTTCTGCGGCCTCGGCCTGGGCACGGTGATGAACGTCCAGTTCTCCCGGGACGACCTGTCGCTCAACAGCTTCTGGCTGTCGATCATCGGGTTGTCCGCCTACACGTCCGCCTTCGTCTGCGAGGTGGTGCGGTCCGGGATCAACACCGTGCCACTCGGGCAGGCGGAGGCGGCGCGGGCGATCGGCCTGACGTTCCTGCAGACGCTCCGCCTGGTGATCCTCCCCCAGGCGGTGCGCACGGTCATCGCGCCGCTCGGGAGCCTGCTGAACGCGCTGGTCAAGAACACGACGGTCGCGGCCGCGATCGGCGTCATGGAGGCGGCGCTGCGGATGAAGAACCTGTTCGACGCCCACGGAGACGCGATCATTCCCATCTTCCTCGGCTTCGCGGCCGGGTTCGTCGTGCTGACCCTTCCCCTGAACCTGCTGTCCGGCCGGCTGGCCCGGCGCCTGGCGGTGGTCCGATGACGGAGCGCGGCGCCACCGTCCTCTACGACGTCCCGGGCCCGCGGACCCGGTTGCGCAACAACGTGCTGACGCTCGCGTTCGGCGTCGTCCTGCTGCTGGTCGCGTACTTCGTGTGGACGAAGTTCGACGAGAAGGGCCAGTGGAAGGGCGAGCTGTGGGAGCCGTTCCTGCGGGCCGACACCTGGACCGAGCTGATCCTGCCCGGCCTCCTCAACACGCTGACCGCCGCCGCGCTCGCCGCGGTGCTCGCGCTGCTGTTCGGCGCGGTGTTCGGCATCGCGCGCCTGTCGGACCACCGCTGGGTGCGGATCCCGGCCGCGGTGGTCGTCGAGGCCTTCCGCGCGGTCCCGGTGCTGATGCTCATCTTCTTCGCGCAGTACGGCGGGAGCCTGGCCGGGCTGGTCGTGACCGAGTTCGCGGCCGTGGTCTTCGGCCTGACGGTCTACAACGGGTCGGTCCTGGCCGAGATCGTGCGCGCGGGCATCCTCGCCGTGCCGCGCGGCCAGGCCGAGGCGGGATCCGCCATCGGCCTGCGCAAGAACCAGGTGATGCGGCTGATCCTGCTGCCGCAGGCGGTCACCGCGATGATGCCCGCGATCGTCAGCCAGCTCGTGGTGCTGCTCAAGGACACCGCGCTCGGCTTCGTCGTGGCCTACGCCGACCTGCTGAACGCGGGCGCCCGCGTGGTGCCGGCCAACTACGCCAACCTGATCCCCTCGGTCATCGTGATCGCGGTGGTCTACATCGCGATCAACCTGGCCCTGGGCTACCTCGCCACCTGGCTGGAGCGGCGCAGCAGGCGCAGCCGCAAGGTCTCGGCCGACCCGGCCGCCGCGGAGATGGCCGGCGGCGAGGTCCCGCTCGTGCGCTGATGCCGTACGGCCCGCGCGGGTAAAGGGATCTTTGCCGTGTCGCTGCTGGCACCGGGGTGCGCCCGGCCCCGATATTGAGCGCGTGTGGCGTGGCGGTGCCGTGGTCGGCGTCCTGGCTGCCGTGTTCCTCGCCGGTGGGTGCGGGAACGACGGCACGCTGGTGGTCGGCGTGCGCCCCGGGCAGCCGGGCCTGGTCACCCGGCTCCCCGACGGCCGCTACAGCGGGTTCGACATCCAAGTGGCGCAGTACGTCGCCCGGGCGCTCGGCTACCGCGACGACCAGGTCGTCTACACGCTCGACCCGTCGCGGGCCGACCTCGTCGTCGGCGCCACGGGCCCGGCGGGCTCCCGGTACGTCGCCGGGCCCTACCTGGTGACCAGCACCGACATCCTCGTCCGGGCCGGCGACCTGTCCGTCCGCCGCCCGCGCGACCTCGCCCGCAAGCGCGTCTGCGCCACCAGGGAGTCGGCGGAGCCTCTCGTGAAGAGGTTCGGCACCCGGTGGCGGCAGTTCTTCCTCGCCGAGGCGAACCTGCCCGCGGCCTGCGCGCCGCTGCTGGCCTCCGGCCGGACCGACGCGATCGTGGCCGACGCCCCCGTGCTCGCCGGGCTGTCGGCGCAGTATCCCGGCAGGTTCCGCTTCAGCGGCAAACCTCTGGCGACCGAGGAGTACGGCATCGCCGCCGGGACGCCCGCGCTGCGTGACCAGGTCGAGGAGGCGCTGCGCCGGATGTTCGAGGACGGCACCTGGAAGCGGACGGTCATCGACCAGCTCGGCCCGCTCGCCACCCGCTACACCGCTCCCCCGTCCCTCGGCTGATGCCTTGCCGCATTCCCACCCCCGGGGGCGGGCCGGTCCGGCAGGATGCGGTCATGCCCCCCACGCCCGGCCCGAGGCCGTTCTCGCCGCGCCCCTCGCCCATCTCCACCACCGACGTGGCACGTGCCGGTCTGCGGCTCGGCTTCCCGACCGTGCTGGGCCGGGAGACGTGGTGGGAGGAGGACCGCCCCGCCGAGGGCGGCCGCCGTACCGTCGTCCACCGGGCCGCCGACGGCACCCGCACCGACCTGCTTCCCGCGCCCTGGGACGCCCGTACGCGGGTGCACGAGTACGGCGGGCGGTCCTACCTCGTCGTCCCCGGCCACGGCCTCGTCTTCGCGCACCATCCCGATCAGCGGCTCTATCTCGCCCCGCCCCGGCCGGGAGACGGGCCGGACCCGGGCACGGAGCGGCCCCGGCCGGTCACGCCGGCGCCCGGCGCGCCGGGCGCGCTGCGCTACGCCGATCTGCGGGTCCAGGACACCCCGGACGGGCCCCGGGTGTGGTGCGTCAGGGAGCGCCATCGCCAGGACGCCAAGGTCACCCGCTCGATCGTGTCGGTGGCGCTTTCCGGGGCGGGCGGCGTCACCGAGTGGGTCACCGGGAGCGACTTCTACGCCTCGCCCACGCCGTCCCCCGACGGCCGGCACCTCGCCTACATCTGCTGGAACCACCCCCACATGCCCTGGACCGGCACCGAGCTGCGGGTCACGCGGCTGTCCGACGGCGCCACGTGGACGGTGATGGGCGGGCCGGGCGAGTCGGTCCTCGCGCCGCTGTGGTGCGGCGAGCGGCACCTGTACGCCGTCTCCGACCGGTCCGGCTGGTGGAACCTCTACCGGGCCCACGTGTCCGGGTCGTCGTGCGAGGCGCTCTGCCCCCTCGACGAGGAGTTCGCCGGGCCGCCGTGGCAGCTCGGCGGCCTGCCGTACGCCGTGCTGGGCGACGGGCGGCTCGCCGTGCCGCACGGGCGCGGCGACCTGCGCCTGGGCGTGCTCGACCCGGAGACGGGCACGCTGAGCGACCTCGACGTCCCCTACCGGGGCTGGTCACCCGTGCTGGACACGGACGGCGACGTGCTCGTCGGCATCGGCTACGGGCCGGACGTGCCGCGCTCGGTCGTCCGGATCGAAGCCGCCGGTGACGCCGCCCGCGCCGAGGAACTGCGACGGGAGATCGACGACGTGCCCGCCGGTGTCCTCCCCGTGCCCCGGGCCGTGGAGTTCGAGGCCGGGCCCGGCGCGCGCGTCCACGCGTACCTGTACCCGCCAGAGGGGGCGGAGGAGGGCGGCGCGCCGTACGTCGTCTTCGTGCACGGCGGGCCGACCGGGCACGCGACGAGCGAGCTCAGCCTGGACAAGGCGTTCCTCACCAGCCGCGGCATCGGCGTGATCGACGTCAACTACGGGGGGTCCAGCGGGTACGGCCGGGCCTACCGGGAACGCCTGCGCGGCCGGTGGGGCGTGACCGACGTGGAGGACGTGGTCGCGGCGGCGAAGTGGCTGGCCGCCGAGGGACTCGCCGATCCCGCCCGGATCGCCGTACGCGGGGCGAGCGCGGGCGGGTGGACGGTCATGGCCGCCTGCGGCGCCTCGGACGTCTTCGCGGGCGGCGTCTCGGTGGCGGGCGTCAGCGCGCTCGCACCCCTGGTCGCGGCCACCCACGACTTCGAGTCGAGGTACGTGGAGTGGCTGGTCGGTCCGGAGGAACGCTACGGCGAGCGCGAGCCGCTCGCCCTGGCCGACCGGGTGACCTGTCCCATGCTGCTGATGCAGGGGCTCGCCGACCCGGTCGTGCCGCCGGCCCAGTCCCAGGCGTTCGCCGACCGCCTGACGGCGCGCGGGGTGCCCTGCACCTACCTGACGTTCGAGGGCGAGGCGCACGGGTTCCGGCGGCTGGAGACCCGGGCCGCGGCCCTCGCCGCCGAGCTGTCGTTCTACCTGCAGATCTTCGGATGAGCGGAGGCGGTCACCCCATCTGGGCGAGCAGGCCGCGCATGCGGTCGATCTCTATCCGCTGGTCCGCGTCGACATGGGTGACGAACTGGTTGATCTCCACCTCCTCGCCTCCCCCGTCGCCGAAGAGCCCCTCCACCATCGTCAGTGCGCCCAGGTGGTGCTGGATCATGTTCTCGTAGAAGAGCCGGTCGAACCGCGCCCCCTTGGCCTGCTCCATTTCGGCGAACTGCTCCTCGCTGAGCATGCCGGGCATGAGCGTTTCGCCGCCGTGGTCGTGCCCGGCGCCGGAGCCCACGCTCGGCACCTGCTGGAGCCTCGCCCTGAGCCAGCGCACCATCTGGTCGATCTCGTCCTGCTGGGAGATCTCGATCCGTCTGGCGAAGCGCGGCAGGTCCTTGCTCTCGCTGCGGCCGGAGACGAGCGCGGTCATGCGCAGGGCCTGGGAGTGATGCCGGATCATCCCCTGCATGAACCGCACGTCGGCGTCGGTGTACTCCCGGTCGTCCGGACGCGGCACCTCGTCGGCCGGGACGACCTTGCTGCCCTGTCCCGGCGCACCCGGCTGGACGACGTTCACCTTCGCCTGTTCGGCGGTCTCGGCCGTGCAGGCGCTGATCGCGGCAGCGGCCAGCACGAGCGCGAGGAGCTGCCGAAACGAGGTGGAGGAGATCATGGCCTGGGCTCGCTTCATCGGCGGTGGGGGATACCGGCCAAACCGGAGGATGTGTAGGGGTATAGCACATTCACCCCAGATTCAGTTAGTGTCCCCCAAACGCCGCGTAGATCTTTTGGGTCGGGCCGGGCCCGGGGATCTGTCGCACGCGCAATTGGGTCACTCCGGAAAGAGCGGAAAAGGAGGGGTGCGACCCTTGAGAATCAGCCGTGCGGCAGCACGTTGGGGGCGTGCTGGATTAAGGAAGATCGGAGTCGTCGCCGCAGGGGTGGTCCTGGTGGGCCTCATGCCCGCCACGGCCATGGCCGACGACGCCGATCCCCGAGCCGGCCTCGGAGCCGGTTGGCTGGATGCCCAGCAGGCAAGCCAGGGGCTGGAGCTCCTGGCCCACCGGGACAAGCCGGAGGGCTTCTACCAGGCCTCGAACCCGGGCAACTCGTCGTTCGCGAACTCGGACATGGCCTTCAGCGGCAAGTACGCGTTCGTCGGCAACTTCACCGGTTTCAACATCTACGACGTCTCCACCCCCGCGAACCCGGTCCTGACCACCTCCGTCGTCTGCCCCGGCGGCCAGGGCGACCTGTCGGTGTACGGCAACCTGCTGTTCATGTCGGTCGAGGAGACCCGGGGACGGATCGACTGCGGCACGCAGGGCGCGAGCGGCACGGTGAACCCGGACCGCTTCCGCGGTGTCCGGGTCTTCGACGTGAGCGACATCAGCAAGCCGGTCCAGGTGGCGGCCGTGCAGACCTGCCGCGGCTCGCACACGCACACCCTGGTCACGAGCAAGAACGACCCGGACAACGTGTACGTCTACGTGCAGGGCACGTCGAGCATCCGCTCGGGCTCCGAGCTCGCGGGCTGCGCCAACACCGCGGCGACCGACCCGAACACCGCCCAGTGGCGGATCGAGGTCATCAAGGTGCCGGTGGCCGCACCGCAGAACGCGGCGATCGTCTCCACGCCGCGCCTGTTCACCGACCCGGCGACCGGCGCGATCAACGGCCTGCAGAACACCCCGCAGACCCCGCGGCACCCGTCCGGCTCGTCCTGGTCGCCGTCTCCCGTCACCACCCACTGCCACGACATCACGGCCTACCCCGAGATCGGCCTGGCGGCCGGGGCGTGCGCGGGCAACGGCATCCTGATCGACATCTCCGACCCGGCCAACCCGAAGCGGCTCGACGCCGTGACGGACCCGAACTTCGCGTACTGGCACTCGGCCACGTTCAACAACGACGGGACCAAGGTCGTCTTCACCGACGAGTGGGGCGGCGGCAGCGGGGCGCGGTGCCGTGTCACCGACGAGCCGTCGTGGGGCGCCAACGCCATTTTCGACATCGTCGACGGCAAGCTGCAGTTCCGCAGCTACTACAAGCTGCCGGTGGCGCAGACGAACCAGGAGAACTGCGTCGCGCACAACGGGTCGCTCGTTCCGGTGCCCGGCCGGGACATCATGGTCCAGGCGTGGTACCAGGGCGGCGTCTCGATGTTCGACTTCACCGACTCGGCCAACCCGCGTGAGATCGCCTACTTCGACCGCGGCCCGATCAGCACGACCTCGCTGCTGCTCGGTGGCTTCTGGTCGGCGTACTACTACAACGGTCACGTCTTCGGCAGCGAGATCGCGCGCGGGTTCGACGCGTTCAAGCTGCTGCCGAGCGAGGACCTCGACCAGGCCGAGATCGACGCGGCGGCCACGGTCACCTACGACCGGTTCAACAGCCAGCACCAGCCCCGGGTGACGTGGCCGGCGAGCTTCCCGCTGGTGCGTGCCTACTACGCGCAGGCGCTGCGCACCGGCACCATGAAGAAGAACACCGCCGACAACGTGCAGAAGTTCGTCGACCGGGCCGAGCGGTTCACGGACGGGCCGCAGAAGAACGCCGCCGTGGCGCAGCTTCGGGCCGTCTCCCACCAACTCGACACCTCCGTCGAGGCACAGGCGTCGCTGTCGAAGGCGCTCGACGACCTCGCCGACGCGCTCAGCCGCAAGGCCTAGCCGTGCTCTGTTAGCCGACCAGGGGGGCGTCCCACCGGGACGCCCCCGCGACCCGGGTCCCCGCCCAGCGTTGGGCGGGGACCCTTCGCTTTGGCCTCGGAGGGTGTGGCCCGGCCGCCCCGCATGGGGTGGGGTACGGAGGCTCTACCGGGCGAACTCGGTGGCGCGGGACTCGCGGACCACGGTGATCCGGATCTGGCCGGGGTAGGTCAGCTCCTCCTCGACCTGCTTGGCGACGTCCCTGGCGATGACCTGGGCCTGGATGTCGTCGACGTTGTCGGGCCGGACCATGACCCGGATCTCCCTGCCCGCCTGCATGGCGAAGACCTTGTCCACTCCCTCGTAGGACTGGGCGATCTCCTCCAGGCGCTCCAGCCGCTTGACGTACGCCTCCAGGGACTCCCGCCGGGCACCGGGGCGGCTGCCGCTGATCGCGTCCGCGGCCTGCGTGAGAACCGCCTCGACGGTCCTGACCTCCACCTCGTTGTGGTGCGCCTCGATGGCGTGGACGACGTCCTCGTGCTCGCCGTACCGCCGGGCGATCTCCGCGCCGATCATCGCGTGGCTGCCCTCGACCTCGTGGGTGAGCGCCTTGCCGATGTCGTGCAGAAGCGCGCAGCGCTTGACGAGGTCACGGTCGAGCCGCAGCTCGGAGGCCATGATGCCGGCGATGTGCGCCGACTCGATGAGGTGCTTGAGCACGTTCTGCCCATAGGAGGTGCGGTAGCGGAGCTGGCCCAGCAGGGTGACCAGCTCGGGGTGCATCTCGGTGATGCCCAGCTCGACCAGCGCGTCCTCTCCGGCCCGCACGCACAGGTCACGCACCTCGGCCTTGCTGCGCTCGTACGCCTCCTCGATGCGCTGGGGGTGGATCCGGCCGTCGAGCACGAGCTTCTCCAGCGTCAGCCGGGCCGTCTCCCGGCGGACCGGGTCGAAGCACGACAGCAGCACCGCCTCCGGCGTGTCGTCGATGATCAGGTTGACGCCGGTGGTGGACTCGAAGGCCCGGATGTTGCGGCCCTCCCGGCCGATGATGCGGCCCTTCATCTCGTCGCCGGGCAGGTGCAGGACGCTCACCACCGACTCGGCCGTCTGCTCGGTGGCGACCCGCTGCACGGCCAGCGTCACGATCTTGCAGGCGCGCTTCTCCCCCTCACGCCGGGCCTCGCTCTCGATCTCCCGGACGATCAGCGCGGCCTCGCGCTTCGCCTGGTTCTCGATCTCCTTGACCAGCTCCGCCTTGGCCTGCTCGGCCGTCAGGCCGGCCACCCGCTCCAGGATCTCCTGCCGCCGCTCGGCCACCCGGTCCAGCTCCTCGCGGCGGTCGGCCAGCTCGGTCTCCGTCTCGGCCAGCTTGCGGGCCCGCTCGGCCTGTCTGCGCGCCTCCTCGTCGAGCCGCTGCTCACGCTCGGCCAGCCGGTTCTCGCGGCGTTCGAGGTCGGAGCGCAGCTCCTTGAGCTCGGTCTTGAGGATGCGCGCCTCCTCCTCGACCTCCTTGCGCGTCAGCGCGGCGCTCTCGGCCAGTGTCTCCGACTTCTTGAGAATCTCCCCCGCGTCCCGCTCCGCCTTCGTACGAATCTCCTCGGCCTCGCGCCTGGCGCGTTCGAGTTCCTCGTTGACCTCGGCCTTCACCTCGGCGAGCTGCTCGGGTGAGGGGCCGGGCGGTGCGACGACGCCGCCGGTGCGGCGCATGACTATGACAAGGGCGGCGATCATCACGAGAGCCAGCAGCACCACCGCAACCGCAAGAACGATCACGATCGTGTCCATGCGCTCACCCCTCACGACAACTCTTGGCAGGGGTCACACACGCAGCACGGCAGCACCCGGTGGCGTCACCAGGACAAATATGGTCGCAATGCCCGGACGCCCCGAGGGGCGGCCGATATGGCCCGAAGGCCGGTCAAAGTCTCTCGTCCGTCGTGTACACCGTTATGGCAATCCGCGCTGCGCGGAGTAACTCCTCACTGCGGTCGAGATTAAGCGTCAGAGAGGTAACGAGCAAGCAAAGATGCCCTGTCAAGTGACTTTTGCATGGTGCTATGGCTCACTCGAAGGTATCCGGAAGCCCATCTGACGGGCTGCCTTCGGCCTCGATCGCCTCTCGGACCACGCGGAAGGCCAGGCCCGGCGAGTAGCCCTTGCGGGCCAGCATGCCGACCAATCGTCGCATGCGCGCCTGCGGCTCCACCCCTCGGGTGGCCGCCAGCTTCCGCTCCACCAGCCTGCGCGCGGTCTCGGTCTCCTCGTCGGGATCGAGCCGCCCGACGGCGTCCTTGACCGTCTCCTCCGCGACGCCGCGCTGCCGCAGTTCCTGGGCGAGCGCACGGCGGGCGAGCCCGCGACCGGCGTGCCGGGAGCTCACCCACGCGGCGGCGAACGCCTCGTCGTCGATGAGCCCGACCTCGGAGAACCGCTCCAGCACGGCGTTGGCCGCCTCCTCGGGCACGTCCCGCTTGCGCAGCGCCTCCGCGAGCTGGGCCCGGGTCTTGGGCGCCATCGTCAGCAGCCGCAGGCAGATGGCCCTGGCCACCGCCTCCGGGTCGGCGGGCGGCCCCTCGCTCGCCGCCGTGCCCTCCTGCGGCCCGTCGGGCAGCCACCCGCCGGACCGCCCACGCGGCTCGCCCCTGTCTCCCCGGCTGTCTCCCCGGCGCCGCCTGCCGCGCCCCTGACGCCGGCGTCCGGGCCCGGGATCCTCCCGGCCCGGCGCGTCGCGCTCCCAGAGGCCGCCCCCGCCGGAGCCCACGGTCTCGTCCCCGGCACCACCGAAGCCTCCGCCACCGTCGAAACCCCGGGCGCCGCCGAAACCCCGGGCGCCGCCGAAGTCCTCGGGGCCGTCACCGCCGCGCCGGCCGGACGTGCCACCGGACCGCCTGCGGATCTCCGCCCGCAGGGCGTCGATCGTCGCGGACGCGTCCTCGGCGGATCCGGGTGGCTCCTCGGCCGGCCCCCAGGGTCCGGAGTTCCAGTCCCCCGGCCCGATCTCGCCGTCCGGCCCGGGGAGCTCCTCACGCCTCATGCCTGCGCTCAGACGTCACCCGGCTTGGGCGCGGCGGCCGCCTTGCCACCCCGGCCGGTCGTAGCCGCGGGCGCCCGGCCGGACGCGGGAGCGGGCGGCGCCGCCGGAGCGGCGGCGGGCTCGCCCGGCGCGTCGAGCCGCGGGCCGACGCCGAGCTTCTCCTTGATCTTCTTCTCGATCTCGTTGGCGATGTCGGGGTTGTTCTTCAGGAAGTTGCGGGCGTTCTCCTTGCCCTGCCCGAGCTGGTCGCCCTCGTACGTGTACCAGGCGCCGGCCTTGCGCACGAACCCGTGCTCGACGCCCATGTCGATCAGGCCGCCCTCGCGGGAGATGCCGATGCCGTAGAGGATGTCGAAGTCGGCCTGGCGGAAGGGCGGGGCCATCTTGTTCTTGACGACCTTCACCCGGGTCCGGTTGCCGACCGGCTCGGTGCCGTCCTTGAGCGTCTCGATCCTGCGCACGTCGAGCCGCACCGACGCGTAGAACTTCAGCGCCTTGCCACCCGTGGTGGTCTCGGGGCTGCCGAACATGACGCCGATCTTCTCGCGGAGCTGGTTGATGAAGATGGCGGTCGTCCGGGTCTGGTTCAGGGCGCCGGCGACCTTGCGCAGGGCCTGCGACATGAGCCGGGCCTGGAGACCGACGTGGCTGTCGCCCATCTCGCCCTCGATCTCGGCCTTCGGCACGAGGGCAGCCACCGAGTCGATCACGATGATGTCGACGGCGCCGGAGCGGATCAGCATGTCCGCGATCTCGAGCGCCTGCTCACCGGTGTCCGGCTGGGACACGAGCAGCGCGTCGACGTCGACCCCCAGCTTCTTCGCGTACTCGGGGTCGAGGGCGTGCTCGGCGTCGATGAAGGCGGCGATGCCGCCGCCCTTCTGGGCGTTGGCCACGGCGTGCAGGGCGACGGTCGTCTTACCGGAGGACTCGGGGCCGTACACCTCGACGATGCGGCCACGGGGGAAGCCGCCGATGCCGAGTGCGACGTCGAGGGCGATCGCACCGGTGGGGATGACCTCGATCGGGGCACGCGCGTCGTCTCCGAGGCGCATGACGGTGCCCTTGCCGAACTGCCGCTCGATTTGCGCGAGGGCGGTCTCAAGGGCCTTCTCGCGGTCGTTGATTGCCATTGGGTGCCCCCTGGAGGGTGGTCGTCTGCTCGGTCACCGAAAAGCTACGGGGTGCCACCGACATTTTCCGGAGCTTCCCGCACACCGCCCGGGAGGCGGGCCGGGAACCTGCCGCGCCCCGGCGACCTGACGGCGCGCACCCCGGAGGCGACCAGTCCAATATAGCCGAACGACTGTTCGATCACATGCCGAACCGCCGCAGGCGGGAGACGAACGGCGTCCCGACCGCGCCGTTGCATAACCGGGCGTTACCCGCCCATGGTTGCCAGCTCGCCGACCTGGGACGATCCTTGTAGCCAAAGCTGGATCTCCCGCTGGAGGGGCCACGTGACGGGCACCGGCGACTACAGCGGACAGCGCCTGACCCACCTCGCGGCGCTCGCGGCACGGCTCCCCGAACACGGCCTCGCCGCGCGCCTGCTCGGCACGGACGACCCGGTCCTGTCCGTCCGGCACCCGGGCACCGGCAGGCAGACGATCGTCTTCGCGACGCCCGCCAGGCAAGGGTGGATGTTCCTGTGGGCCCCGGGCGGCCAGGAGAGCGCCGACGACCCCGGCCGCGCGGCCGAGATGATCAGCCGGACGCTCTCCGGGCACCCCTGACCCTCCCGGACCGGGCCGTCAGCGGACGACTTCGCCCAGCTTGACCCGGGCGCCGGTGCGGAGCACCGCCCGCCGGTAGACGCGGGCCGCGCCCAGCAGGACGGCGGCCACGGCCACGACCATGAGCACTCCGGCGATGAGGATCTCCATCAGCGGCACGTCCGCGGCCGCCGTACGCACCGGCATGACCATCGACGAGAACGGCGGCACGAGCGACAGGACGCGCGCGAGTGTGCCGGTGGGCTCGACGGCGGCGAAGTAGGCCGTCACGTAGGTGAGCATCATCAGCGTGGTCATCGGCGTCAGGACGCTGTTGAGCTCCTCCTGCCGCGAGACCAGCGAGCCGAAGGCGGCGGCGAGCGCCGAGAAGAAGGCGTAGCCGAGCACGAACCAGACGATCGCGCTGACCACGATCCCCGCCATTCCGGGCGGCAGGTCGGCCGTGAAGCCGGTCGCGAAGGACACCGCGAGGCCGACGACGATGATCACGGCGAGGTTGATCAGTCCCAGCGCGCCCAGCCCGACGATCTTGCCGCCGAGGAGCTGCCAGGGGCGCACCGAGGTGAGCAGGATCTCGACGATGCGGCTGCCCTTCTCCTCCACCACGCCCATGGCGACGTACATCGCGCTGTAGATGAGCAGGAAGAACAGCACCATCACGAGGAGTGTGGCGAGCCCGGTGCGCACGCTCTGGTACTGGGCGTCGGCGCCGACCGACTCCACCTGCAGCGGGGTGATCGTGACGCCGGCCGCCTTGATCTGGGCGTCCCGGTGTGCGGCTTCGAGGATCAGCCCGAGCCGCTGGTCGAGTTCGCCGTTCGCGACGACCCTGCCGCCGTCGATCAGGGCCGCGTCGACGTCCCCGTCGATCACGGCCTTCCGCGCCGCCGCCTCGTCCGGCAGCCGGGAGTACTCCAGCTGGGCGACCGGCGCGGGCGCGTTCCCCACCACGCCCACGTCGTAGGTGTCGCCGCCGCCCAGGACCTTCGGCAGGAACGCGAGCGCGGCCACCAGGACGGCACTGACCGCCAGGCTGATCAGGAACGACTTCGTCCTGACGCGCGTGCGGATCTCCCGCTGGGCCACCAGCATCAGCCCGTTCATGCCACCGCCTCCCTGAAGATCTCGGCCAGCGTGGGCTGCCTGCGGCCGAAGTGCTCCACCTTGCCCGCGCCCATCGCCGTACGGAGGATGGCCTGGTCGTCGCCCTCCTCGCACAGCAGGACGTCGCGGTCGCCCTCCCGGGTCAGCTCGCCGGGCAGGCCGTCGGCCCAGCCGGGCGCGGCGTCCCTGACCACGACACGCAGCACCCCGCGGCCCTCCCGCTCCCGCAGCTCGTCCACCGGGCCGTGCGCCACCATGCGGCCCGCCGAGATGATGCCGACCGAGTCGCAGAGCCGTTCGACCACGTCGAGCTGGTGACTCGAGAAGATCACCGGCACGCCCGCGGCGGCACGGTCCTTCAGCACCTCCGCGAGCGCGTCGACCGCCAGCGGATCGAGGCCCGAGAACGGCTCGTCGAGGATCAGGACCGCCGGCTCGTGGACGAGCGCGACCGCGAGCTGCACCCGCTGCTGGTTGCCGAGCGACAGCGCCTCGACGGCGTCGTCGCGCCGCTCCACCAGGCCGAGCCGCTCGATCAGCGCGGCCGTGGCCGCGCGCGCGGCGGACGGGGCGAGCCCGTGCAGCCTGCCGAAGTATTCGACCTGCTCCGCGACCTTCATCTTCTGGTAGAGGCCACGCTCCTCCGGCATGTAGCCGAAGGCGCGGCGGTCGTCGTACGTCACCGGGTGACCGTCGAGACGCACCTCGCCGGAGTCGGCGTCCAGCACGCCCATGACGATCCGCATCGTGGTGGTCTTGCCCGCGCCGTTGGCGCCGACGAACCCGAACATCTCGCCGGGCCGTACGGTGAGGCCCACCCCGTCGAGCGCGGTCTTGTCTCCGTAGCGTTTACGCAGGTCGTCGAGTTCAAGCACGGGGGGTTGCCTCCACAATTCGTCGCAGGACATTCATGTAGGTCTCGAAGGCCGTACGTCCCCGATCGGTCAGCGAGAGCCACGTGCGCGCCCGCTTGCCGACGAAGGTCTTCTCCACGCGGACGTAGCCGGCCTCTTCGAGCGTGAGGATGTGCTTGCTGAGCAGCGAGTCGCTGACCTCGATGGTGTCGCGGAGGAAGCGGAAGTCGGCCTTCTCCGCCGCGGCCAGGGCCGCCATGATGGACAGCCGCACCGGCGCGTGGATGATCTCGTCGAGCTCGTGGCGCGGGTGGGTGGTCATCGGTTCCTCATCAGGCGGAGCCCGCCGTACACCAGGGGCAGCCCGGCGAGCACCGACAGAGCGACGAGCGCCGCCGTCCAGCCCGCCGTGGGCCTGTCGGGCAGCATCCAGACGCCGGCGACGAACGGCAGCATCATCGTCACCACGTACGCCGCCGAGACCGGCCCGTTGATCCGCTTCATCAGCCGGTCGTGGACCCGCAGCCGGGCCATGTACACACACAGGGCGACCGTCAGGACGATCCATCCGATTCCGGCGATCAACGGCAGCGGGTGGAAGCCGAAGAACATCGCCGGCCAGTAGACCATCGTGGCCAGGCCCACCAGCAGGTACGCCCGTCCGGGCCCGCGCGAGGAATGCCGGACCCGCCGGTCCACGCGTCCGATCTCCCGGAGCGCCTCATCCGGGGTGAGGTGGTCTCCACCCATATGCTTCCTCCGTGTTCATCCGTTCAACACGGTAGCAACCACTCAACCGACGTTCAAGTCGTACCGTCGACGACGAGAGGCGGTGAGCGGTGGATGGGCACGCGCGCGGGAAGAACGCCGCCCCCGGTCACGGAGAGGGCGGCGGAGAGGCGGCGAGCGGAACCCGCCGGCGCGGTACGGCCGGCGGTGGGAAAGAGAGGGGGCCGGGGCGCGGAAGCGGGGGTCAGCGCAGTCTGGGGTCCACGTCGACCTCCTGGCAGACGGCCTGCCAGACCTGCTTGGCCCCCACACCCTCCGCGAGGGCCTGCTCGACCGTGCGCCCGCCGAGCCCGGCGATCACGTAGTCCTTCGCCCACGACTCCGCGTACGCCTCGCCGAAGTGGCGGCGCATCCTGTTCCAGAAGTCCGTGAGACGCATGCGTTCAGTATGACGCCGCGGCCGGGATGAGCCGTCCCGGCCGCGGCGGCCTCCCCAGGGGAGACGGCTACATCACGCGGGTGCCGTACATCTCGCCGAGCGGGTCGGCGAGCAGCTCCAGCCGGGCGCCGTCCGGGTCCCGGAAGTAGATCGAACTGCCGCTCTCCACCTGGTACGGCACGCCGGCGGCGTCGAGCTTGCCGCGCAGGCGCTCCCACGTCTCCCGCTCCACCGAGATCGCGACGTGGTGGAGCCCCCCGAGGACCTCCTTGTACGGCTCGAGGTCGAGGCCCGGGAGGTCGAAGAACGCCAGCAGGTTGCCGTTGCCGATGTCGAAGAAGAAGTGGTTGGACCCGCGGTAGTCGCGGTTCTCGAAGATCTCGGTCAGCGGGAACTCGAGGAGCTCGTGGTAGAAGCGGATCGTCCGTTCGACGTCCGACGAGATCAGTGCGAAGTGGTGCAGGCCCCTGGCGCTGCTGGCGGCACGGCGCACGCTCAGGTAGCGCTCGCGGATCCGCGAGCGCTCCGCCTCTATGGCCGCGTAGTCGATTTCCATAGTGAGGAAGATTGTCCCGAGCGTGGCATGTCATGCCAATCGAGGGTCAGGGAAGCAACCATTTTCGCCAGCCGATCCACTCCGCGCGTTCCGCTCGCAGCGCCTCGTACCGGACCTGGTGCGCCTGACGGGCCTGATTGGCGAGGTCCTGCCGGTCCGCACGGATTCTCCTGCCGAACATGTCGTTTTCCCTCCGTTGTAGATGGGGTCGTGTCGTACGGGGATCAGCCTGCCGGGGCCGGCTTGCCCCCCACTTGCCTCTCACCTGGCGGCGGGATGGCTCGCGGCGTTTTCTGTCGGTGGCGGGATGCATGATGGGCAGGTGGGTTCGCTCGACGGCTTCAGCCCGGTGACCAGGGAGTGGTTCGCCGGCGCCTTCGCGACGCCGACCGCCGCTCAGGAGGGCGCCTGGTCGTCGATCGCGCGGGGCGACAACACGCTCGTGGTCGCACCCACCGGGTCGGGCAAGACGCTCGCGGCCTTCCTGTGGGCCATCGACCGCCTCGCCGTCGAGCACACGGCCGGCCCTTCCCCGGCCGCGGCGGCGGGCATGAGGGCCGACGCTACGGCGGACATGACGGTGCGGCGGGAGCGCCACGGCGGGTCCGGGACGGGGCGGCCCGGTGGCCGGCGCGGGCGGAAGGCGGACGGGGAGCCGCCCCGGCCGTGCCGGGTCGTGTACGTCTCACCGCTGAAGGCGCTCGCGGTCGACGTCGAGCGGAACCTGCGGGCACCGCTCACCGGCATCCGGCAGACGGCGCTGCGGATGGGCCTGCCCGCCCCCGACATCTCGGTGGCCATCCGCTCCGGAGACACCGCGGCCGAGGAGCGGCGCCGCTTCGCCGCGCGGCCCTCCGACATCCTGATCACGACGCCCGAGTCCCTGTTCCTGATCCTCACCTCGCAGGCGCGCGAGGCGCTGCGCGGCGTGCAGACCGTGATCGTGGACGAGGTCCACGCCGTCGCGGGGACCAAGCGCGGCGCGCACCTCGCCCTGACGCTGGAGCGGCTCGACGCCCTGCTGCCCGCTCCGGCCCAGCGCATCGGGCTGTCGGCGACCGTACGGCCGGTGGAGGAGGTGGCGACGTTCCTCGGCGGAACCCGTCCGGCCACGGTCGTGCAGCCGCCCTCCGAGAAGGTCATCGAGGTCGACGTCGTGGTCCCGGTCGAGGACATGACCGAGCTCGCGCCGCCTCCGCCCGGTGCGGACGGCGAGTCGCCCGAGCACCGCAGGAGCATCTGGCCGCACGTCGAGGAGCACCTTCTCGACCTGATCGAGGCCCATCGGTCCACGATCGTCTTCGCCAACTCGCGGCGGCTGTCGGAGCGCCTGTGCACCCGGCTCAACGAGCTCGCCTGGGAACGTCGGGCTGCACCCGCACGGAGCGAGGATCCGGGCGCGGGGGATCCGGCGCACTGGTCGGACGCCTTCGAGGAGTTGCACGCGCGGTGGTCGGACCGGCGCGACCCGACCGGCGACCCGCGCACGGACATCGGACAGGCCGGCGCCTCTCCGCCGGATCCGGAGCTCACGGACACCGAGCGGGTGACCACCCCACCGCCACACGACCGGCGCGTGGACGCCGGACATGCCGAGACCGGACGTGGCGAGACCGGGCATGACGAGGCCGAACATGACGAGGCCGGGCGGACGGACGAGCCACGGCCGGATGGCCGGCTCGCGCAGGTCCGGCGCGGGGACGGACGCGGGGACGCCCGGCACGGCGCCCCCACGGCCATGCCGTCGGAGTACATGGCCCAGGCGGGGGTCTCGGGCGGCGCGATGCCCGAGGTGGTGCGGGCGCACCACGGCTCCGTCTCGAAGGAGGAGCGGTCCCAGATCGAGGAGGCGCTGAAGTCGGGCCGCCTGCCCGCGGTGGTCGCGACCTCCAGCCTGGAGCTGGGCATCGACATGGGCTCGGTGGACCTGGTCGCCTACGTCGAGGCGCCGCCCAGCGTGGCCAGCGGGTTGCAGCGCATCGGCCGCGCCGGGCACCAGGTCGGGGCCGTGTCCCGCGGCGTGATCTTCCCGAAGTACCGGGGAGACCTGGTGCAGACGGCCGTCGTGGCCGAGCGCATGCGGACGGGGCGGATCGAGGAGATCCGTTACCCGCGCAATCCCCTCGACGTGCTGGCCCAGCAGATCGTCGCGATGACCGCGCTCGACGAGTGGACGGTCGACTCGCTGGAGGCGGTGGTGCGCAGGGCCGCGCCGTACGCCACGCTGCCGCGCGGCGCGCTGGAGGCGACGCTCGACATGCTCGCCGGGCGTTACCCGAGCGAGGAGTTCGCCGAGTTGCGGCCGCGCATCGTGTGGGACCGGGTGACGGGCACCCTCCAGGGCCGCCCCGGGGCCCAGCGCCTGGCGGTGACGAACGGGGGCACCATCCCCGACCGCGGGTTGTTCGGCGTGTTCCTGGTGGGCGAGAAGGCGTCACGCGTCGGCGAGCTGGACGAGGAGATGGTCTACGAGTCCCGCGTCGGCGACGTGTTCGTGCTGGGCGCGACCTCGTGGCGCATCGAGGACATCACCGCCGACCGGGTCCTGGTCTCCCCCGCGCCCGGGCAGCCGGGCAAGCTGCCCTTCTGGCACGGGGACGCGCCGGGCCGCCCCGCCGAGCTGGGCCGCGCCATCGGCGCGTTCCTCCGCGAGCTGTCGGCGGCCGGGGCGGGCGGCCGGGGCGACGCGGCGAAGGCGCTCGAGCGGATCCGCGCGGCGGGCCTCGACGACTACGCCGCCGGCAACCTGCTCGCCTACCTGACCGAGCAGCGGGAGGCGACGGGCTATGTGCCCGACGACCGCACGCTCCTGGTCGAGCGGTTCCGCGACGAGCTGGGCGACTGGCGCGTGGTGATCCACTCCCCCTTCGGCGCGCGGGTCCACGCCCCCTGGGCGCTCGCCATCGGGCGGCGGCTGCGCGAGCGGTACGGCGTCGACGTCCAGGCCGTCCACTCCGACGACGGCATCGTGCTGCGCGTGCCCGACACCTTCGAGGAGGCGCCGACCGACGTCGCGGTCTTCGACGCCGAGGAGATCGAGCAGGTCGTGGTCGAGGAGCTGGGCGGCTCGGCCCTGTTCGCCTCCCGGTTCCGTGAGTGCGCCGGGCGGGCCCTCCTGCTGCCCCGCCGCTCGCCCGGCAGGCGCAGCCCGCTGTGGCAGCAGCGCCAGCGGGCGGCCCATCTGCTCGGCGTCGCGAGCAAGTACGCCGGGTTCCCGGTGGTGCTGGAGACGATGCGCGAGTGCCTGCAGGACGTCTTCGACGTGCCGGGCCTCGTGGAGCTCATGCGCGACGTGGCCGCCCGCCGGGTGCGGGTGGTCGAGGTGGAGACCGCCCAGGCGTCCCCGTTCGCGGCGTCGCTGCTGTTCAACTACATCGGCGCGTTCATGTACGAGGGTGACGCGCCGCTGGCCGAGCGGCGGGCGCAGGCGCTCGCCCTCGACACCGCACTCCTCGCCGAGCTCATGGGACAGGCCGACCTGCGGGAGCTGCTCGACCCGGATGTCGTGGCCGAGACCGAGCGGGAGCTGGCACGGCTGGACAGGCCGTTGCGTGACGCCGAGGACCTCGCCGACCTGCTGCGCTCGCACGGCCCGCTGCTCGCCCAGGACGTCTCGATCCGCGAGGGCGACCCCTCCTGGCTCGCCGGCCTGGAACGGGCGCGCCGGGCCATCCGGGTACGTGTGGCGGGCCTGGAGCAATGGGCCGCCGTCGAGGACGCCTGGCGCCTGCGCGACGCGCTCGGAGTGCCGTTGCCGGTGGGCGTTCCACACGAGTTCCTCGAAGCACCGCTCGCAGGCGGGCCCGGCGGACCGGCCGGCACGCACGCCGTCCCCGACCCGCTCGGCGACCTGGTCGCACGGCACGCGCGCACCCGTGGGCCGTTCTCCTCCGGCACGGCCGCCGCGCGCTTCGGGGTGGGCGTCGCGGTGGTGGACGACGCGCTGCGCCGCCTCGCGGCGTCGGGCAGGGTGGTCACGGGCGAGTTCCGCCCCGGAGGCCGGGGCGAGGAGTGGTGCGACGCCGGAGTGCTGCGGCTGCTGCGGCGCCGGTCGCTGGCGCGGCTCCGCAAGGAGGTCGAACCGGTCCCCCCGGAGACGCTTGCGGCGTTCCTGCCCACGTGGCACGGCATCGTCTCGCAGAGCGTCACCCCGGCCGGTGGCGGGCCGGGCGGGAACGGCGGCAGGACGGGGCTCGCGGGGTCCGAGGTGGGCCACGCGGGGCCCGGGCGGCAGGAGGGCCACGGCTCCGCGCGGGCCATGGACGCTCTGATCACGGCGATCGAACGGCTGCAGGGAGCGGCCGTCCCCGCCTCGGCGCTGGAGTCGCTGGTGCTGCCGGCGCGGGTGCCCGGATACAACCCTGCCCTGCTCGACGAGCTGACCTCGTCCGGCGAGGTCGTCTGGGCAGGCCAGGGGTCGCTGCCCGGCGGCGACGGATGGGTCGGCCTCTACTTCGCCGACACCGCGCCCCTGCTGCTGCCCACGCCCGCCGAGATCACCATGACTCCGCTGCACGAGCAGATCCTGGAGATCCTCGGCGGAGGCGGCGCGCTGTTCTTCCGTGAGCTGTCCAACCGCATCGCGGCGGCGGCGCTCGGCGAGGGCGCGGCGCCGTCGGGGCCGGACGCCGCCGCCGCCCGCCGGGCCAGGATCCTCGGCCGCGTCACGGGCGGCACGGGGACGGCCGCCGCGCAGTCCGGCACCACCGGGGTGCCTGTCGCGCAGCCCGGAGCCACGGCACAACCCGGCACCACGACACAGCCGAGCACCACGACACAACCGGGCGCCGGCGGCACGCACGCCGCGCAGTCCGGCACGGGCGGGACGGCGGCGGGCGCCGCAGCAGCGGTGCCGGACGACGTGACGCTCGCGGCGGCGCTGTGGGACCTCGTCTGGTCGGGCCGGGTCACCGGCGACACGCTCGCCCCGCTGCGCTCGACGCTGGGCACCGGACGGCCCGCGCACCGCCCGGCCGCGACCCGGCGCCGCCGCGCGGTGCTGCCGACGAGAAGCGGCCCGCCGACCGTGAGCGGCCGATGGTGGCTGCTGCCCGCGCCGTCGGCCGACGCCACCCAGCGGGCCCACGCGCAGGCCGAAGTCCTGCTGGAACGGCACGGCGTGCTGACCAGGGGCGGCATCACGGCCGAGCGCCTGCCCGGCGGGTTCTCCGCCGTCTACCAGGTGCTGCGTGCCTTCGAGGAGAGCGGCCGGTGCCGCCGGGGCTACTTCGTCGAGGGTCTCGGCGCCGCTCAGTTCGCCCTGCCGGGCGCGGTCGACCGCATGCGCGCCATGTCTTCCGGCCGTCCCGCTCCGGCCGAGGACCTGTGGTCGGTCCCCGCCCCGCCGCCGCCGCGCCGTGCGGTCGTGCTCGCGGCGACCGATCCCGCCAATCCGTACGGCGCGGCCCTGCCCTGGCCGGACCGTTCGGACGACGTGAGCCACAAGCCGGGCCGCAAGGCCGGCGCGCTGGTGGTGCTGGCGGAGGGCGAGCTGATCCTCTACGTCGAGCGCGGCGGGAAGACCCTGCTCTCGTTCGGGTCCGAGGAGGACCTGCGGCCCGCCGTGCGGGCCCTGGCCGTCGCCGTGAAGGGGGGAGCCCTGGGGAAGCTGACGGTGGAGCGGGCCGACGGGGCCGCCATCGCCGACTCCCCGCTCGCGGCGGCGCTCGAAGCCGCCGGTTTCCACCCCACCCCCCGCGGCCTGCGCATCCGCGCCTGACCAGTTCGTGTCCATGCGGCGAAGCCGCCACGCCCTGCGCCGGTCACCCTCCTGCCGTGTCTCGCGCAGTCGCCAGGGCCTGCACCCGCGGAGTCCGTTCAGCGAGATTCCCCGTTCCCGATGCTCGTCCGTTCCGGGAGGCCAGGCGGTCGGGCGGAGGGCCGGGCATGACGATCGGCCGGTCGTCAGACCGTGTCCGAGAAGACCTCTTCACGCGCTCGGTCCAGTGCCGCGACGATCGCACCCATGAGAACGGGATTGCCCTCCACCCCGGTCGCCACCACTGTGGGGCGGCTCGGGCACACCCGGGCCACCGCCTCCTCGACGCGCTCCGCGAGGTGGGTCCCGCCGGCCCTGCCCACGTCACCGCCGAGCACGACGAGTCCCGGGTCGAGGACCACGGCGACCGCCGCCACCCCGACCGCGAGCCGTCCGGCCAGGTCCTCGACGAAGGCCTCGTTGCCGGCGTCGATGGCGGTACGGACCAGGCCGGCCACCCCGGGGTCCGCGACATCCGCGCCGGCGACGCCGTGCGCGCGGGCCAGGTTCCACAGCGCCTCTCCTCCGACGAGGCGCTGGAAGGAACCGGTCTGCGGCGCGGTGACCGCGCTCGGCAGCGGCTCCCCGGGGACGGGCAGCCAGCCGATCTCGCCCGCGCCTCCGGTGATGCCGCGGTGCAGCCGGTTGCCGAGCATGACGCCGAGGCCCTGGCCCACGCCCGTCCACAGGATCACGAAGTCGTCGGCGCCCCGCGCGGCGCCGTACGTCTGCTCGGCGAGGGCCGCCAGGTTGACGTCGTTCTCGATGATCACGCATTCGCCGAGCAGGGTGCGCAGCCCGGCCAGGATGCCGACGTGCCAGGTCGGCAGGTCGACCGAGTACCGAACGTCGCCGGTGACCGGGTCGACCACGCCGCGCGTGCCGATGACGAAGCAGCGCAGCCTGGCCAGTTCTATCCCGGCGGTCCCGCAGGCCCGCTGGACGGCTTCGTGGACGATGCGCACGGGATCACGGGCCTCGGTCGGATCCACGGTCACCTGGGCGACGACCGTGCCCGTGATGTCGGCGACCGCGGCCGTGACGCTGTCCGGCAGCACCTCCAGGCCGGCGACGAACGCGCTGGAGGGATTGACCCCGTACAGCGCGGCGTTGGGACCGCGTCCGCCGGGGCGCTCCCCCGCCGCCGCGACCAGCCCGCGCGTCTCCAGCCGGGCCAGAAGCTGGCCGGATGTGACCTTGGACAGCCCGGTAAGCTCTCCCAACTCGGCCCTGGTGAGCGGGCCCCTGGAGATGAGGAGTTCGAGTGCCGCGCGGTCGTTGATCTGCCGTAGCAGCCGAGGCGTACCCGGTCGTTGAGGCACCGGCAGGTTCCCCTCTCGTCACGATCCGCTAACGCGGTCTTTTTTATAAGAAAGTTTCTTGTTAGTTTATCGCCTGCCAGCCCGGAGGCAACCGATCAGCCTCGGGACGCCATGAGCGCCGACCGAAAGGAGAGCGCCTTCCAGCAGGTGAGCGGCCCGCCGACACCCCCCATGAGGCGCACCCCCGACGCGAAGCCGGGAAGGGAGAGACCCACCGTGAAGATCGCTAAGATCGCGGCCGCGACCACCGCGACCGCCGCCCTGGCCCTGGGACTCGCCGCTTGCGGAAGCGACGACTCCGGAAGCACGACCGCTCCGACGGCCTCCGCTGCCGCCAGCGGTCCCAAGTTCGCCGGCCAGACTCTTACCGTGTGGCGACTCGGTGCCCCCACCGACGTCTTCACCAAGTACATGGACGACCTGAACGCCGAGTTCAAGGAGAAGACGGGCGCCGAGGCGAAGGTGCAGTGGATTCCCTGGCCCGACGCCCAGAAGAAGTGGACCACCGCGCTCGCCGGCGGCGAGGGCCCGGACGTCACCGAGTTCGGCAACGACCAGGTCGCCGCGTGGGTGGCGCAGGACGCGCTCGCGGACATCACCGACGCCGTCAAGAACGACTCCGAGCTGCAGCAGATCCCGCAGAACCTGTGGAGCTACGAGACGATCGACGACAAGGTCTACGCCGTGCCGTGGGGTGGCGGCACCCGCGCGGTGCTGTACCGCAAGGACTGGTTCGACAAGCTCGGCATCGAGGTCCCGAAGACCTGGGACGACCTGCGTGCCGCGGCCAAGAAGATCGTCGACGAGCAGGGCAAGGACGTGGACGGCTTCGCCTTCAACGGCGGCTCCGACGCGAACATGTCCCTGTCGCCGTTCGTCTGGTCCGCCGGTGGCGACTTCGCCAGGTTCGAGGGCGGCAAGTGGGTGGGCCAGCTCACCCAGCCGGGCTTCAAGGAGGGCTTCCAGTTCTACACGGACCTGGTCGCCAAGGACGGCGTGTCCGGCAAGGGCCGCCTGACGCAGAACTCGGTCGACATCGCCCAGCGCTTCGCGGCCGGCAAGGTCGGCATGTACGTCACCGGCGGCTGGGACATCGCCGCCATCAAGGAGCAGAGCAAGGGCAAGGTCGACGAGTCGAAGATGGGCTTCTTCTCGCTGCCCGCCAAGGACGGCTCCGGCCCGGCCCCGGCCTTCCAGGGCGGCAACGACATCGCCGTCTGGAAGGACGCCAAGAACCCCGAGCTCGCCCTCGAGTACGTCAAGCTCGCCGCGGGCAAGGAGTTCGGCGTCCGGTACGCCAAGGAGGGCGGCCTGCTCCCGCTCTACCCCGACGCGCTCGCGGAGATGGGCAGCGACCCCGCCCAGAAGCCGTTCACCGACACCTTCAAGGTCGCCAAGGGCTTCCCGGCCAGCCCCAACTGGGCGGAGGCCAACGACACCAAGGCCGTGCTGCAGAACGCGGCGCGTGAGGTGATCGAGGGCAAGAAGAGCGTCGACCAGGCTCTCACGGACGCGAACACCGAGCTTGAGACGATCCTCAACCAGTAGATCATGACTCAGACGTCAACCCTCGCCCGGGGCGGAGCCGACACCTCCGCCCCGTCGCGGCGCAGTCGCAAGCGGGCGCGCGGATCGGGCCTGTCCCCCAAGTCCGTTCCGTACGTCCTGCTCCTGCCGGGCTTCCTGGTCATCGCGGTGCTGCTGCTCTACCCGATGTACCAGATGGTCGAGATGTCCTTCCACAAGGTCGGGCTCCGGCAGATCAAGGCCGTCAACCCCGCGCCGGCCGAGTTCGTCGGCCTGGACAACTACGAGAGCGTCCTCGGCTCGCCCCTGTTCTGGTCGTCGCTGCGCAACACGGTGGTCTTCGCGCTCGTCACCGTCGCGCTGACGCTCGTCCTCGGCACGCTGGTCGGCGTGCTGCTGAACAAGCTCGGCCGCAAGATGTCCACGTTCGTGGTCGTCGGCATCATGGCCGCCTGGGCGACCCCGCCCACCGCGCAGGCCATCGTGTGGAAGTGGCTGTTCGACTCCGACGCCGGCGTCGTCAACTGGATGCTCAACCTGCTGCCCGACTGGCTGTCCCAACTGCTGTTCGGCCGATCGGACTGGAGCGGTCAGCCCTGGTTCAACGACACCTCCACGCTCTACTTCGTGCTCATCGTCGCCGTGGTGTGGGCGTCGTTCCCGTTCATCGCGGTGTCCGTGCTCGCCGGCCTGAAGAGCATCCCGTCGGAGCTGTACGAGGCGGCGAAGATGGACGGGTCGAGCGCGCTCAGCACGTTCAGGAGGATCACCTTCCCGCTGCTCAAGCCGGTGTTCTCGGTGCTGGTCGTGCTGTCGATCATCTGGGACTTCAAGGTCTTCACCCAGCTCTACCTGCTGGCGGGCGGCACCACGAACCGGGACGCGTTCAACCTGTCGCTGTGGAGCTACGCCGAGGCGTTCGGCGGCAGCGCGCCGAAGCTGGGGCTCGGCGCCGCCATCGCGGTCGTGCTGACCGTGATCCTGCTGCTGATCACCCTCGTCTACGTCCGGCAGATCGTGAAGACGGAGGACGACATCCGATGAACCCGCTCGCACGCAGGAGAATCGGGCGGATCGCGCTGAACGCGGCCGGGGTCGCGGTGTTCCTCTTCGCGGTCTTCCCCGTCTACTGGATGGTCGCCACGGCCTTCAAGCCGAACGACCAGATCTTCACCACGAGCTTCATCCCGTTCCCCAGCCCGGCGTCGATGGACCACGTGCAGCGGGTCTTCACCAAGGGCGTGGGCGAGCTCCCCATCTGGCAGTACCTGCTCAACAGCGCGGTCGTGGCGCTCAGCGCCGTCGTGCTCGGCGCGGTCTTCGCGCTGCTGGCGGCGACCGCGGTGGCGCGGTTCCGCTTCCGCTTCCGCACCTCGTTCCTGATCCTGCTGCTGATCGTGCAGATGGTGCCGGCCGAGGCGCTGCTGATCCCGCTGTTCACCATGGTCAAGCGGATCGGCCTGTACGACCAGCTGCTCGGCCTGATCGTCATCAACGTCGGCCTGACGCTGCCGTTCTCCGTCTGGATGCTGCGGACGTTCGTCGCGGCCGTGCCCAAGGAGCTGGAGGAGGCGTCCTGGATCGACGGCGCCGGCCGGTTCACCACCTTCTGGCGGGTGCTGTTCCCGCTGGTCGCGCCGGGCCTGGTGGCGACGAGCATCTTCGCCTTCATCACCACCTGGAACGAGTTCGTGTTCGCCCTGACCCTGATCAACGACCAGGGCAAGTACACGATGCCGGTCGCCCTGAAGTTCTTCGTCGGCCAGCGGTCGACCGACTGGGGCGGCATCATGGCCGCCTCGACCCTGATGACCATCCCGGTCCTCGTCTTCTTCCTGCTGGTCCAGCGGCGGATGGTCTCCGGCCTCGTCGCGGGCGCGGTCAAGGGATAACCCCGCCGCCGCCGGCATCTCCCCTCGTACGGCCGCCTGTACGACCACCGCGCACGGTGGCCGTACAGGCCGTGCCCGCGCGCCCTCACCCTCACCGTCACCTAAGGAGCCGAGACACCATGTCCGCCACCCGCGACCCCCTGATGGGGGCCGCCGACCTGTCCACGCGTACCGGCGACCCGGGCCTGCACCGGCTCGCGGCGGGCGCACTGCTGATCTCGTTCCGGGGCACGACCGTGCCGGACTGGGTCATGCGCGGCCTGGAGGACGGCCTGGGCGGCGTCTGCCTCTTCGGATCCAACGTCGCCGGCGGCGAGCAGGTCGCCGCGCTCGTCGCCCGCCTGAACCAGGCGGGACGCCCGATCGTCTCCCTGGACGAGGAGGGCGGCGACGTCACCCGGCTGGCCTACCACACCGGGAGCGCCTACCCGGGCAACGCGGCGCTCGGCGCCGTCGACGACGTGAACCTGACCGAGCGGGTCTACCGCGCGATGGCCGCCGACCTCGTGCGCTGCGGGGTGAACCTCGACATGGGCCCGGTGGCCGACGTCAACACCGCCGACGACAACCCGATCATCGGCACCCGGGCGTTCGGCTCGTCCCCCGGCCTCGTGGCACGGCACACGGTCGCCGCCGTACGCGGCCTGCAGTCGGCGGGCATCGCCGCCTGCGTCAAGCACTTCCCCGGCCACGGCGCCACGCATCAGGACTCCCACCTGGAGATCCCGATCGTGGACGCCTCGCTCGACCTGCTCGGGGAGCGTGAGCTCGTCCCCTTCCGCGCGGCGATCGAGGCCGGCGCGAAGTCGATCATGACGGCGCACGTGGCGGTCCCCGCGCTGACCGGGGACCGGCCCGCCACCCTGAGCGGGGAGGCGCTCACCCGGCTGCTGCGCGGCGAGCTGGGCTACGACGGCGTCGTGCTGACCGACGCCCTCGACATGCACGCGATCAGCCGGAGCGTGGGGCTCGCGGAGGGCGCGGTGCTGGCCCTGGCCGCGGGCGCCGACATGCTGTGCCTCGGGCCGCTGCCCACCCCCGAGGACGTGCGGCACATGGTGGCCCACATCGTGGACGCCGTCGCCGAGGGCAGGCTCGCCGCCGAGCGGCTGGAGGAGGCGGCCGCGCGGGTGGAACGGCTGCGCGACTGGTTCGAGACCGCACGGACGCAGGTGGCGCAGGACGACGTCGCCGGTCTCGACGCCGCCCGCCGCGCCGTGTCGCTCACGGGCTCGGCGGGGCCTCTGGTCGATCCGTTCGTGGTCGAGGTCGACACGCCGCCGACGATCGCGGTGGGCGAGGTGCCCTGGGGCGTCGCGCCGTGGCTGCCGCAGGCCGAGATCGTCCGGGTCACGCCGGAGGAGGCCGACGCCGGGGCGCTGCTCGTCCGGGCGCGGGACCGCTCGCTGATCGTGATCGTCAAGGACGCCCACCGGCACCCGGCCAGCCGGGACCTGGTCTCCGTGCTGCTCGCCGCCCGCCCGGACGCCGTCGTGATGGAGATGGGCCTGCCCATCTGGCGGCCCGCCGCCGGGGCCTACATCGCGACGTACGGCGCGGCCCGCGCCAACGCGCAGGCCGCGGTGGAACTGCTGACCGGTGGTCCCTTGGCGGTCGGGTAGCCGTCGCCGGCGTCGGTCCCGCGTGAGCGTCCGGGACCTGTGCGGGTTCGCACAGGTCCCGGACCGCACACCGGGGCGACGGCCTCCCGTCGCCGGTTCAGGACTGGTTGAACAGCGAAAGCGTCAGGGTGGAGTGGTATTCGCCGGCGGCGACGTCGACGGGGGTGCGCAGGGCGAGGTCGGCGTTGACCTGCGAGGTGCCGATCTCGTCGGCGGAGTTGGCGGTCGAGACCAGCAGCTCCTGGCCCTCCAGACCCACCTCGGGGGCTCCGGT